>JBFRWR010000431.1:0-4612 GCA_051439685.1 Trichodesmium sp. | reverse complement strand
TGCTATCTGCGCTAGTTCGTGTGCCATCAAAAGGATCTCTGGCTTTAAAACTACCTGTACTTCCAGTTAGGTTAACATCGTTTTTGGGATGGAAGGTACGAACATAACCTACTTGAAAAGCTAGATTGTCATTTGGTTCAATCGTAAACTGGCCAAATCCACTAAATGCACCATTGAAAAGACCTCTACCTTCTCGAGGATCTTCAGTATCTGGTGCAGCATAACCTACAGTTAACTGAATTGCATCATTAAAGGCATAGTCAAATTTAAAGCCTGCATCAGAAGGAGAGCGATAGAAAATGGGGTTAAATCGTCCAAATCTAGAAATCGAACCGCCACCACTACTGGCAAAAGGTGTTATGGGTTCAATAAAATCATCAATACCAAAGCCTTGAGCAGCTATCTCGATTCGACCTTTACCATCTAGTAGTGGAAAACGATAGGTCATCTTATCAATCTCAAAATCATCATCAGAATCACTATCAGTACCCAGACGAGTCATTAGAGTATTGGTCAAATCTCGACCGCTAAAATTTGGAGTATTATTAGCTTGTAAACGAGTTCTCAAACGGTCTTTACCTGTAAAACTGGTATCAAAGTTTAAACGAATCCGGTAAGAAAAGGCAGTCTCGGTTTTATCCTCATCCCTCTTTGCTACTCCACGACCTCCTGCTCTGTCTCCCCAGGTATCACTCAACCAGAACAATACCTCTCCATTAAGTTTTGTTGTAGTCGAGAACTGATTATTTTCTAGTTCTGCTGTTCTGGCCTCCAGAGAATCAACCCGTCCGCGCAAAGCAGCTAATTCTGCTGCGAACTCCTCTTGTAGTCTTTGTAAAACTGCCAAGTCTTCTCTTGTTACCAAATTTGTAGTTGCAGCAGCAATTAATTCTGTTATCCTATCCAAACAAGCATTCAAACCTGCGGCAAACTCATAACGAGTCATTGCCCGATTTCCTTTATAAGTCCCATCAGGATAACCTGCAATACAACCATAACGTTCTACCAATGATTGTAGAGCTTGGAAAGCCCAATCTGTAGGTTGTACATCAGAAAGCTGAGTCACGGATGTCACCTGATCCATAGACCCCATGTCTTCCAGTTGTGAGACCCCAACTGGTTCTATTTCTTCTCCTCCCAGTGATCCGAGTGAAGGATCGTCCATAGGCATTGCACGCATTTGAGCAATTTCTACAGGAAAGGAGATTGCTGTATTATCTTGGTACAAGCTCTGATTTAGGGCCTCTCCATTTTGTGCAGCAGCCTCTGTAGCGATCGCCGATCCGGCCATCAACAATGCCACGCTGAAAACGCTAGGACATTGTTTAAGACTCTTCCAGATAATTTTTTTTGTCATATTTATCAATCCTCACACCAACTCACGACTTAGGTTAGGTATTCCCTAACTCTTGTTAAAATAACATTACTAAGACTTTTAGTATCACCACAATATTAAAATATTGACTTCAAATGTGAAATAATGCACTGCTAATTTTTGCTACTGCATCGACTTCACAATTTATTTATCAATTTCTTGATCACCTATATAAATCAACAATTGATAATTATTGACACTTTAATATGATCTAATATCTAGAAAATCAGGAAATTTCAATAATACTGGCAAGTTGCATTAACTTAGTTGCCGATATTGGTGGTGTTTAATATTTATACATAATAGGAGATTTAGCCTACTACAGCTACTTTTTTTGATTTCCCAAACAACGTTTTAGTTTAAAGATTCCCCAGAAATGGGTTACTTTAATATTCTGATAGATAGAAGTTGACAGATAATCAACAGTTCTAAAAACCTAGATATCTAAGAATTTATAGATAGATGCACTAAACAACAGACAAACCAAGTTTTTTTTATTTGACATAGAGTCAAGCAAATTATTGGGAAAATAACTACCTGGAAGACTAGATATGAAAAATTTACAAATTTTCTAGTTTAGTTAGAATTAGTGAACCAGAAATAATTTTTTCAGGATAAACTTCAAGAACTAAGTTAGGAAATTTTGTCAAATTATCTAGATTCTTTGCCAGATGACTAGATATTAAGAATCTATATTTGGAATTTTTGGGCCTAGATATTCATATTTTTGTCTGTTGTTAGAAATAGTCTTCTTCTGGCAGATTTTACACCTTATTTGATAATTTGCAACCTGATTTAATCTTAAATTTTTCCAAAAATATAGAAAAATTAACGAACTGTTAGATATTAGCTACTAGCAGTCAGCGTACAAAGTCAATCTCAAAAAGACCTCTAGCTTGGGTTAAAGCCCCCTAGTTATAGCTTGTCATTTAGTTTTAGGATTTGAAATATGTAAATATTTCAGAAAATTTCACTAGGTAATTGGTCTTGAGTCTAAGCGACGAATAGCTACTACAGAAGGTTTCGGAGAAGCGTTAACTTTTTTCGTAGGCCAGTTAGAACCGACAGGTATTGTCCTATCTTGGACAAAATCTGCACCATCTATTGTTTTCATGGAAAACTGACGAATTTCTGAGGCCATATTTTGACGAGTTCCACTGTATTCTCCTGGATGTTGAATGGCCACAAATAAGGTTTTCTGGTCTTTGGTAAAGAACGGCCCACAAGTTTCGGTTTCTGTTGGTCCAATGCCAAACAAATAAGCTTCTCCCGCATTAGGACCGGAGGTGGGAATATACCAGATTGAATTATTACCAAATAAACCAACAAGACTGCCATTATCTAATGGTTGACCATCTTTATTTACTCGGCTTGGCACTGGTTTGTTATGCTTGCTGGTACTCATATCTGTTACCATCCAGAGATTACCCTGTGGGTCAAATTCTAGATTGTCAGGATTAGAAAATCCTAGTCCACCATCTGTCGGTTCTCCTCCTGTAGCAAACAATTGCCAACGAAATGTCATAGCATCTGGGCGATCGCCATCTTCTACTAAACGCATAATCCAGCCATATTCATAAGCTTCACCATCTGGACCTTGAAATATACGTTTATCTGGACTACCATCGGATTTACTCGGATATCCAGAAGTAAAGGCAATAAATAGACTGCCATCTTTCGCGACTATAGTATCTTCGGGACGGGCAGTACAAGTAACGCCAGCAGCATTACCAGCTAAATGAGCATCTATGAGTATTGCCCCTTGTTTAGCTTCGGAGTCTCCTTCATATAAGTCCCCCAGGGTTTTATATTTTTGTTTAAAGGCTTCTATTTCTTTATCTTTTGTGGCTTTGAAGCTACCACCTTCTGGTCTTTGGGGCAGATTAATCATACCGTTAATATGGACACTTGGTAAACCTGGATTAACGGGGGTGTCCTCTTTTAAAGAAATCCAACTACCCGTACCATCAGGATTAAATTTCGCACCATATAACATTCCATTTGTCAATAGTTGGGAATTAGATTTGTCTGTCGGGTCTTTGACAATATCTTTACTGACAAATTTGTATAGATGACCACTACGGCGATCGCATCCTGAATAAAAGGCTAAAGGTTGGTTTGCTTCTGCTCTAATACCGACTGCTTCGTGGCGATAACGACCCAACCAAGTATGTTTTGTTCCATAGTCATCAGGATTAGCCGGATCTACTTCTACCATCCAACCATATTTATTACCTGCTAAACCAAATGCACTTCCGAGACCAAATACTCCTCTTTCACCAATAAATACAGAATTTCCTTGGGTGGGGTTAACAGAAGTACCATCAGAATAAACTGGTTCAATTACATAAACTTGAAAATTTTCTTCGGCACTAAAGACTGTTCCCCAGGGTGTAGTACCACCTGCACAATTACTAAAACTACCGATAATCTTATCCCCTAATTTATCATCATAACCTTTGCCTTTTTTGTTAAATACTGCCACTGCGGGTCCTGTTGATTTTAAATAACGCCCGTCTTCTAATCCTGAAATTCCTGTTATTCGGCGGTCAAATTGTGAATTTTTTCTTACCCATTTTCCATCTGGTTCGCGACGGATGGAAATAACACCTATTCCCATATCGATCATTGCTTCTTTAGCAACTGTAATTATTTGTTTTTTCAGAGGACTTTTATCTAATAATTCTTGAGAATTAGCACCAGATTTTGCTGCTTCCTGAAATGCTGCTGCTATCTCTAAAAATGGCAGAGATTTACCAATGACTTTTTCATAACTTGTCACCCAAGTTAAGGGGCTAATATATTCAAAGTTTATGGTTAATAATCCTTCATTTTCTCCGGTTTCAATATAGGAAAGATAGTCATTATTGTAGCCAAAACGGGAATCACCTATTTTATCACCCCAAGAACCTATAATATCGTAGGTAAAACCTTCTGGGATTACTAAATCATCTACTACTTCGTATGTGGTATAATCATCTATT
The DNA here is from genome assembly GCA_051439685.1 of Trichodesmium sp. Lineage (GTDB taxonomy): Bacteria > Cyanobacteriota > Cyanobacteriia > Cyanobacteriales > Microcoleaceae > Trichodesmium. The sequence continues at coordinate 253 of JBFRWR010000431.1, read as the reverse complement.
TGGAATTCTTGATTAGTGGTTGCTAAAGGCATTGGGCTTTTGACTGGTTGGAAGTTAATATTATTAGTTGAACTGGTACTGATTGGAGATTTTTGGGTGAGTGGAGTTGAAGATTGTTGTTGACAAGAACTCAGGGTAAATGTTCCAGCACTTGCTCCCAGAAATAGGAGGAATTCTCGACGATTAATGTTCATAGACAAAGAGGTTAAGTTTGATTTTTTTTAGTATAGCTTTAACCAGGAGTCAGGAGTCA
>JBFRWR010000430.1:0-3384 GCA_051439685.1 Trichodesmium sp. | reverse complement strand
TAATTCATCAACGTTTAGAGGCAAAAAAAGCGAAAAATTATGGTGAAGCAGACCGCATTAGAAATGAACTGGAAAATCAAGGGATAAAACTAATAGATAAACCAGGTGGCATAACAAACTGGCATCGGAATTAAGGAATAGGGGGAAAGAATTGATAATCGATAATTAACTCAAGAAAAACTGTTATTGATTGAATATAAGGAAATATTATTTTTTCCCATATCGGGGAGAAGCTTTTAACCAAAATATTTAATTAATAATTCTTAATTATCAGGTAACAGTTTTTTTCACAAATCATTTAAGTTCATAAGCAAAATTAATTACACATCTTATTTACCTAAAAATAAAGGTTTAAAGCCTCTCATAAGCAAGGAGAAACTTCCTTTGATTAAATCCTCTTCCTTTTAGGGGGAGGTAATTATGGTTTGCTGATTAAATATCAAATCATTGACTGATAAAGGTTTGAGGAATTTTAGGGCGAGAAAAAATACCAGCTTTTCCCTTGATAGAGGTGAAAAAGTGAGCATTGTGAGGTAACACGAGGTAGAAAAATTAAGGGACTATTCTTCTGATAACTACTCTATAACTCCCGTTTATTCTAACTCCTGACTGATGAGGACTGACTCCTACCCTTACCCATCAGACTTTTTCAGCAAACCCTAATTATCCATTATCCATTATCCATTATTGAACCCCTATTCCCTATTCCCTATTCCCTATTCCCTTGCAAATAATTTATTCAAGTGATTTTTATGAAACCTGAACAAAGGATTTCGATTTCTGTCTCTAATCTAGTGTTAATTATTAGCACTTTTTTAATACTAATTATTTTATGGCAAGTCCGAAGTTTAATGGTACTTTTGATGATTGCAGTAGTTTTAGCTGCATCAATTTCACCATTAGTAAATATCACAGAAAAAATTAGATTACCTCGTTGGTTAGGGGTAGTTATTGTCTATTTAACTCTAATTTTTGGATTGATCGGTGCAGTATTAACTATTGGTCCACCAGTCTTCGAGCAAATTGAAAGACTTTTACGACAGTTACCATTATTTTCTGAAAGTATCAGTGATAATTTTGAAGATTTTATTAGTTCCTTAATTCAAAACCCCCCTGATTGGATTAATCAACTTTTTGATACTAAATCTGTCACTAACTGGGCAATTCGTTCTAGTCAACAATTATTACTACGTTCTTATAGTTTAACTAAAGGTGTATTAGGAGGCATAGTTAGTTTAATATTAGCTTTATTTATTTCAGGTTATATGGTATCTGATAGTAAAACTTTGATTAGTAATCTAGTGAAATTTTTTCCTAAACCTTGGGATGAACGTCTAGAAAATCAAGTTATTCCTGTTACTCAAAGAATGGGAGGTTATATTAGAGGGAGAATTATAGTTTCTGCTATTTTAGGTGTAGCCACAACAACTGGTTTAGGATTTTTAGGATTACAAGATTTTTCCCTCGGTTTAGGAGCCATAGCTAGTGTTACAAACCTGATTCCTTTTATAGGTCCAATTCTCGGTGCAATTCCAGCCTTAATTGTTGCTATTGCTAAGGGGGGATGGTTATTTTTATGGATAATAATTTTGTACTATATTATCCAAAATGTGGAGACTTATGTACTAGACCCATTATTAGTTGGTTCTTCTGTTGGAGTACATCCTCTGTATCAATTACTATCGGTTTTAATCGGTATTCAATTATTAGGAATTATTGGTGCTTTAATTGTTCCTCCTTGGTTCGCAGGTGGAGCTGCTTTAGTCGAAAATTTGTATTTAAAACCAAAGTTAGAAGCAGAAAATATGCAGTCTATAGTCACAAATAATGGAGATCATAATTCACAAACATAGTGAGCATTTGCTGGAGAATGCTAAACAAACTGAGGAAGTAGGTGAATAGCCATTAGTTTCAGATATATAGCAATCCTATTTTATTTATATGAAAAATCCTACTGCTTTTTAGGGAACAGGGAACGGGGAACAGGGAACAGGTAAGAGTTTCAGGTTTTTTATTTACTTTTTGATTACCCGCAACCTATGCACAGATTGCTATATAGCAAGTTATATGGCAATATTGAAAGACTTAAATCCTTGGTTAAGTAAAGTTTAAAGCATATATGAAAATCTTAATTATCCAGAGTAAATGGTAAGCATTCAGCAGTCAGCTAGCCTCCTGCGGAGGAGCTAGCTGCGCTAACAGCTATTAATTCATTGCTTTTTAGCAGAAATTAGTTGGGATGGATTGGTTGAAAATGTAAAAGAATTTAGTAATTTTAACCCCTTGATTTATGAGATTAGTTGAGAGACATATTATTCAAAAAAATCATCGGTTTTATGCTGAAATTGACCGACTTTGTTTCTTGTCTAAAAATCTCTATAACTATGCTAATTATTTAATTCGTCAGTCTTTTATATTTGAAAAGAAAAATCTATCATATTATGACCTGCAAAAAACACTTTCTACTCAAGTAGACTATAAAGCAATGCCATCTAAAGTATCTCAACAAATATTGATAATACTAGATAGAAACTGGAAGAGTTTTTTAGCAGCGAACGAAGTTTATAAACAGAACCCATCAAAGTTTAAATCTCGTCCACGTCTTCCTGGATATAAAAATAAAGTAACAGGAAGAAATCTTGTAGTTTATAACACACAAGCCATCAGCCAAAAACAATTAAAACAAGGAATTATTAATCCCAGTAAGACAGGAATTTATCTAAAAACATTAGTAGCTACTTCACAAATTAAACAAGTTCGTCTAGTCCCCAGACTTAACCATTATGTAATTGAGGTAATTTATGAGAAATGCGAAAAACAATACGAGTTAGAAAAAAATCGTTGTGCCAGCATTGATATAGGATTAAACAACTTAGCTACATTAACTTTTAATCAAGCCGGAATCAAACCGCTCTTGATAAATGGCAGACCGTTAAAATCTATCAATCAATACTATAACAAAGTTAAGAGCTTCCTACAATCTAAACTTCGGGAAAATAGCTCAAGTAAGAGACTGAAAAAGCTTGGCAATAAAAGAGAATTTAAAATCAATGATTATCTGCATAAATCATCTCGTTTAATTATTGATACCCTGATTAATCAGAAAATAGGAACATTGATAATAGGGCACAATGAAGACTGGAAGCAGAATATACATTTAGGGAAAAGAAATAATCAAAATTTTGTATCTGTCCCCTATAACAAGTTAATTAAAATGTTATCTTATAAAGCTGAGATGGTAGGAATAAATGTAATTATTACAGAAGAATCTTATACATCCGCATCAAGTTTTATAGATAATGATGTGATTCCTGTGTACAATAAAGGGCAAAAAAATCAAGTCAGTTTTTCTGGAAAAAGAATCAAAAGAGGTTTGTATTGTAC
>JBFRWR010000429.1:0-5110 GCA_051439685.1 Trichodesmium sp. | reverse complement strand
AAGAAACGCTTATGAAGCAACGATAATTCCATTAATAAGTCTGGCAAAAAATCAAGGTTTTTCTACAGAATGGTATTTGAGTAGTTAAGCAGAATTTTTATTAAGTAGTAAACTTATGAATGAATATATATTATTTACAAAGTTGATGAGTTGTGATGTAATTAAATAATCAGGACTTACGAAAATATGAAAATACACACCACCTGTAGGGGCGAATACCATTCGCCCTTTATGGATAGCGTGTTGTCTAATAATTGGCGTCAATCCTGATATTTAGACGTAAATAAAATTAATAAGTAGCGATCGCTCTTTTGCGCATTATCAATCAAAGTACCCTGAGAATATACTAGAAAAAATATTCTAATGCTAAACAATGAAACTGAATTAATAGCTACTCAAAATCGGATTAATTCTATTTTAGACAAAGGTTCCCTAACAAAAGACGATCGCGACTATCTAAAAGTTTTAGGAATGTTAATCTATGAATATGAAGAAAAAAACGAACCAATTCCTACTATTCGTGGTGTCGAACTCCTGAAAGCTTTGTTAGAAGAATCTCAACTTTCTCCTCAAGATTTAATTCCTATTTTGGGCAATGAATCTATTGTTTTAGAGGTATTAAATGGAAACTACAAACTGTCAGAAAATCAAATTCAAGAGCTGGGTAATTTTTTCCATATTTCTCCATCTTTATTGATAGATATGTAGTAGGTATGATTTTCCTGAAAGCATAGAAATCGGGTTTATATTAAATGACCGACTTCTAACGTCTACTTGCCATAAACCCGGTTTATGATAACACTTCTATTACCAATGAATTTAATCAAAATCTTACAAGAAAATCGTTTAAAGAGATAGAAATTTATGAAAGCAATTGTTTTAACAAAGTATGGTTCATCAGATGTGCTTGAGCTTCAAGATGTTGAAAAACCGAAACTAAAAGAAGGTGAGGTTTTAGTCAAAATTCATGCTACAGCGATCAATGATTGGGATTGGTGTCTGATGAGAGGAACACCATTTTATATCCGTTTGCTCTGTGGTTTGTTTAAGCCAAACATCCCGATCCCTGGGGCTGAAATCGCCGGACGAGTTGAAACAGTTGGTCAAAATGTCACGCAGTTTAAACCTGGTGATGCGGTGTATGGAGATATTTCTGAATGTGGGTTTGGTGGGTTTGCGGAGTATGTCTGTGTGCCTGAAACTGCTTTGGCGTTGAAGCCTGAAGGCATGACATTTGTTGAAGCTACAGCACTTCCCCATGCAGCAATGCTGGCACTACAAGGTTTGGTTGATGAAGGACAGATCCAGCCAGGACAAAAAGTATTGATCAATGGTGCAGGTGGTGGTGTCGGTACATTTGGCGTGCAGATAGCCAAATCTATTGGCGTGACTGATGTGACTGGAGTGGATAGTTCGGACAAATTTGCCATGATGCGCTCACTCGGATTTGTGCAACTGATAGATTACACCCAGGAAGACTTTACCTGGAATCACCAGAAGGCCAGCGCTATAATTTTAATTTAGCGCCTGGATGAATGGTGAGTATATAATTATGATTCGATGTCATAATTATATACAAATATTAATAGTTTATCCAGTATACATTTTGGGTAAATTTATTTATAATAGTAAATGTAGTCCAGGAATTAAAAACAGTTTTGCTAGTAATTGAGGCCAAATTAAAAGGCAGTCAACATCAGTACAAAGTTTTAGATGAAATGATTCTCACTGGTCAATTTATCAGAAACAGTTGTTTGCGTTATTGGATAGATAATAAAGATGTCAAACGCAATGACTTACAAAAGCTTTGTTCTCTACTAGCAAAGGATAGTAATTTTCCTTGGGTGAAAAAGTTAAACTCTCAAGCCAGACAAGCATCAGCCGATAGAGCATGGCAATCAATACAACGATTCTACAAAAATTGTAGACTGAATAATCCTGGTAAAAAAGGCTATCCTAAATTCAAGAAATTCACTCGTTTCCTGCGGAATGCTTCGCAAACAGTAGAGTATAAAACTACTGGTTACAAACTATCTCCAGACAGAAAGAAAATTGAATTTAAAGATGGTTTTAAAGCTGGTGTATTTGAACTATGGACTAGCCGTGATTTAGTCTGGTATTCAGAACAACAAATAAATCGTGTAAGAGTTGTAAGACGTGCTGATGGTTATTATTGTCAATTCTTAGTAAATGCTGAGAGAAAAGAAACTCATAATTTTGAAGGCAATGTAGTTGGAATAGACTTAGGTTTAAATGCTTTCTATACTGATAGTAATGGTAAAGTTGTAGATAATCCTAAATATTTGAGAAAGTCAGAAAGACGACTAAAGAAACTGCAAGGCCGAGTATCACGTCGCCATGAAAAGGGTAAGAAACCTCAGTCAAATAAATACCACAAAGCCAGAAAGCAATTAGCTAGGCAGCATCTCAAGATCAGTAGACAGCGTAAATACCATGCAATCAAGACTGCACGGGCGTTAATCCAATCTAACGATTTGGTAGTATACGAAGATTTGAAGATTGCTAATTTAGTTAAAAACCATCATTTAGCAAAATCCATATCCGATGCAAGCTGGTATCAATTCACAACTTGGCTTGAATATTATGCTAAGTTGCACGGAATTGTTTGTTTATCAGTACCTCCACATTTCACAAGCCAAAATTGTTCAAATTGTGGTCAAACTGTGAATAAATCTTTGTCAGTAAGAACTCACAAATGTCCGCATTGTGGCTATATTGCTGATAGAGACCACAATGCAGCAAGAAATATTTTGGCTAAAGGCTTAGAGATGTTAGGAGCAATAATTAACAGTACCGAGGGGCACTCGGAAGCTGGGGGAAACCCGTTTGCGGAGCATTCCGAAGGAAAAGCTACGGGAGAGTCTGACCTCTGGTTTGGTGATAGCAATATTGCCAATCTAAGTCATCTCTGTGAGCGTAGAATCATCAATGATGAGAATCCCGCATCATAATCTTTGATTTGATGCCGGGAGTATGTCAACTAGCTTCTTCCCAATCTTCAATTTTTAACCTTTCAATTCGTCTAAATTCTCTAATATTATGAGTAACTAATATTAAATCATTTGCTAAAGCAATAGAAGCAATTCAAATATTATTTGAGCTAATAAATGTTCCTACTTTTTCTAAAAAGTTTTTGTTTTTCAGATATACAATGCAAGCATTCATATCTAGTAGATAAATTAGAGAATTATTGATCATTGATAGAACCAATTAAATCATTATTCATTTCATAATAAGTTCCTAGATTCTCATTGATAAAATCTATATCAGCACAACTTCCAGCTAAATTCAATAATCCTGAATTATGAAGAGGGATATTTGCTTCTAGAAAAGCTTTTAAATCTACATCATTATTCAAACCTAATATCTCTTTAAATTCATCAAAATTAATCAGTCCTTCTAGAAAAGCTTCTAGAACTAACTTATCAATGATTTTTTGAGATAAATCGCCCCATTTACTATAAACTTTTTCCGTTAGCTTTTCTGGCAAATTAATTGTAAGTTCCATAATTTTTTTCCTATTTAGGATATGTAGATTTGTTTGCTAGATTGCCTTGCGGTAGCTGGATTAAGATTAAATTGAGTATCTATAAATTGCACAGAATGATAAGTATTAATCCACAAGTGAGCGCCACATTTTGCTGGTTCGTAAGGTCTATAGACGATTTGGCAAGGACCTGGAATATATAATTCATAACCATAATCGTTGCGAGTACCATCTTTAACAGAAACGACTGGTTCTAATTTTTCTGGAGGTTTACCGATATTGCCTTTGATTTTGCTTTGATTAACATGAATCATTTTGGGTTTGGTAGGTTTTTGCTTGTGCCACATACCTTTCGGACCCCGCCGAGCTGGAATTATTACAGGCATTCCACTCTCAGAAACTGGTATTTCCCAGAATCTACCTTTTTTCTCGGCTCCTTTGACTCTTCCTTCACCGAGTAAAACTAATAAACGTTGACGGGAGATACCTAATAAAAAAGATGCTTCTCTAGTACCCATGATTTTTTCCTCAACTGTTGGACAATAGTTAGTTTTTAATAAAAAGGTAACTTTAATTATTAAAGTTACCTATGTTTGTTTTACTATTCATCAGCCTGGTTAAAGTTTCAATTTACTCTTAGGTATTACCTTGTAACCAGCCTTTAATAATTGCTTTCCCAACTTTAAGATACTTATTCTCAAGGAAAAACTCTTCAACCGCCGTTTCTCCTCCCTCCTTCAAAGCAGCAATTGCTCGCTGCTTAAGAGCTGGTGTTGTAGCCAGGTTAACATAGACTACTTGCTCAGGTTCAGTTGCCGAAGGATTAGTTTCTTCGAGTTGCTTTAGTAAACGTTGAATTTCATAAGCAATTTCAGCGAGAGTTTGGTTTATATTATTAAATTGGTTCGCTTGCTGTCGTGCATGATCATTTACTTTATTTGCAAAGTTGCCAATTGTGGCTCCTTGCAGTTGATTATTTATAGTATCCATGTCCACAACTCCTTCAAAAGCTAACTGAGCAATTTCAAATACTTGATCAAGATAATAAGCTATAAAAGGTAAGGCAACAAGATTTGAGGCAGTAAGATTATCTGAAACACTTAATCCTGGATTATTGATTTGACGCTGTATGAAAAATTGATTTGTTGGTGTCTGAATTTTGTAAGTTTCTTTAACAGCACGTTGATTCCAAATCCTTAAAGCCCTCTGGCGCTCAATCTGTTCCAATATGCCATTAAATTGTTTCTGAATATCTTCATCAAGCAAAGGCTTCTCTTTCATAGACAAAGAGAAAGAAAGAAAAGAAAAGTTTTCTAGTCTTCCGCCATTCTGTAAATAAGAGACAATAAAAATCAGCAGTACTGTCATTCCCCCGACTGCTACAAAAGCAGAAAATATCTGAATAACTTCTTCTTCTGAAGAAATATCAAGAGTTTTGTAAAGCTCTCTCATTTCATCAGAGATACCTAAGTCCTCATATCATGTCCGTTTGTGTCGTTTGTGTAAAAGTCAGCGTGGATATCTACAGGAAACTTAAGTTTTTTTCTTACCTGTTGCCTGTTGCCTGTTGCCTGTTGCCTATTTACTATACAAGACCGATGC
>JBFRWR010000428.1:0-4108 GCA_051439685.1 Trichodesmium sp. | reverse complement strand
ATTATTACTCCCGCTCTAGGAGCAGGATTAAATTTGTGGCGCGGACAAACAGCTAACCAGTCTTGGGATGTTCAATTTTTCTTTAGCCCTCGTTATGAATATGATTACATTGACTTTGAAGAACGGCAGAATAGAGTAGACCCCACACTTGGTATTGCTTTTATCGGCAGAGATGTGAAAATTGGCAGTGCAACTTTTAACCAACTATTTATGTTTGGTCAGTCTTTAAGAGATAGCGAGAACTTGATTAGTACATATAATACTACATTTTCTATTCCCATTAGTAAAAGGTGGTCATTTACTAATAGGTTATTTCTGAGATTCAGAAACGAAACTATTTTTGAGGATAATCCTAAATGGAATTTTTATTATACAACTGGTTTAAATTTTAAGTTTTAGAATATCTGTTGCTAAAAGTTTCAAGATCGGTACAATTTAGTACCGTAGGGGTTTGGTCTCCAAAGCCTTACCGAATAATTAATAATTATTAATTATTAGCCTCCCCTTTCATATAGAATCCGGTTGAAAAGTCGTCATTGCGACGAGAGGAAGCAATCTCAGGTGTTTCACGAGATTGCTTTCCTGACGGAATGCTCCGCAAACATGTCGCGCAGCGTTTAATGTCGGCGACAGTCGAAAACCTTCCACGGAGTCTCAGTCGCAATGACGCAAGCTATAGTAATTATCCGGATTTTATATTAAGGGAAAAAATTTATTTTTTTTCCTTTTAATCTTACCAAAATAATTGGGTCTAGAGCAACGCCTTTTAAGGCGAAATGTTTTTGGAGCCTTGCTCAAATCCCCGTTACAAAAACAACTTCTGTACGGGTGATTTCGTTTCCTGCGGAATGCTGCGCAAACCGAATGCTGTCGCTTTCCGCGTAATTAGGAGCATTCCGTAGGAAATCACCCCTTCTGACTTCTGACTTCTGACTTCTGACTTCGTTACCTCTCTGTTTTAGGGAGAGGTAATTATCAATTATCCATTAATGAAAAATATTTGATTTTAACAATTAATTACGATAAAATACTATTTGGCTTGAAAGCAAGAGGATTTAATATTATCAGTACAAAAAACATAATTTATAAATACTTTTTTAACAAATTCAAAATGAATAAAACTTTCAAACAAACTATCAAATTTATTATAATTAGCATTCTCAGCTTAATCTTAAGCTTAACTTGGTCTCCTAAAACTTTAGGACAAATTCCTTTGTTTATGCCCGGAAGTAATAGCCAAAATCCTCAACTTACATCTAACCCTTGGGACCTAAATAGAGCCTTTCGTTGTGGTAAATTTTGGTGTAGTGGGGTTCATTTTATTGACGGTGATTTAACGCAAAGATTAACACCAGAGTTGACCTTAGCTGCACCTCAAGATATCAATACACCAAATGAGGAAATTGTCCAACAATTAGAGCAGCGATCGCAATTAGTTGTACAAGTCTTTAAACAAATTATTAACTCTATTATCGATCGGCAAACAGAGTCGGAAGTTCCATATCGACCAGATTGGGAATTTTGGTTGCCTACAACAGAAAAAACCTTGCATCCTTTGACTCCTAGAGTTGAAGTAGGTATTAAAAATCAACAGACTGTTATCTTTTTACCAGAGCAACCAGAATTAGGCATAAATCCACAAACAATTGTTACCGTCACTCGTCTGGATGCTCAAGCTAATGGAGAAAATTTTGAAGAATTAGCTCAGATTTGGCGTAACAAGATTCGCACCTCTTTCAGTTATATTCTCTGGGGAAATGAATTATACTTACAGCATCCTGGGTGGCGAGTAAACATTTCTGGTGCAATTGTCTTGATAGTATTAGCACTTATATGGTTAAGTCATTTAATTCGCAATCTCCTGAGAAAACAGAACAAACAATTGCGACAACAACTTAGTCAACTAACCGAAAGTATAGCAACTAAAACTGAGGTGAAAAGTGTTATTGAGCCTGAAGTGACTTCTGATAATGTAGAAGAGAATATCAGTAAGACAGAAAAACCCTCAGAGACAATAAAACCAGAAAAGGAGATAGCTAGGGAAGATAATGTTTCAGTTCAACCTTCTATGGAAATTGCTCCATCCCCGTCGTCACAGAAAAATCCATTCAATCTTATTCGACGTTTAGCTAGGAAAACTAAGTTACTAGCTTTTCACACTCCAATTTCTCAGGCAAAGTTTTTTTTGCAACGTCAAAACCTAATTCAACAAAGACAAAATCTCTATCAGTTGTTTATGAGACTGCTGTTGATTTTTCAATTCCTGTTCCTATCTCTGGGGTTCATCGGAATTGTTTTTACATTTCGCGCAACCCGCTTTCTTTCGATCTATCTCTTAGACCAAATGGTGAATCTAATTATTCTCTGGCTAGGGTTGAGCTTAATTGATAAATTAGGAGGTATTCTCATTGATTATCTGCTCCATCGTTGGGCAAAAGAAGGACAACTGGTTGATCCGACATCTAATCGCTATACTCTCAGAGTTGATACTTATTCCAAGACATTCAAAAAAGCCATTAGCTTTTTTACAATTTTTTTTGGTATTTACTTAAGTCTATTCTTGCTTGGAGTTAATTTGGCAGTATTAGCTAGTGCTGGAGTTTTTGCTGTTGCTGTAGCTTTTCTTTCCCGCAGTATACTTGAAGACTTGCTCAATGGAATTTTGATTTTATCCACTGACCGCTATGCTATTGGAGATGTAATTGATGTTGGTGGTGGAATGTCAGGGGGTGTAGAGGATATTAATTTATTTATCACTTCCCTACGCAATTTAGACGGACAATTAATTGCTATTCCTAATCGTCGGATCGACTCCGTAATTAATCTGACTAAAAACTGGTCGAGGGTTAATTTTCTGATTAAAATTGCTTGGAATGAAGATATCGATCGGGCAATTGAAGTTATGACTCAAGTAGCAAATCAATTGCAAAGTGAACCAGAGTGGAGCGAACTTTTCCTTGAACCTGTGGAAGTTTTAGGTGTTGATGAGCTATCCCATGAAGGGATTTTGATTCATTTGCTAATTAAAACGCCACCAGCTAAACATTGGCCACTGGGTCGGGAGTTTCGTCGGCGAGTGAAAAAAGCTCTTAATGAAGCCGGAATTTCCTTGGGTATTCCTTACCATAAGGTTACTGTGTTTTCAGATCATCAAGGAGATAATGGTCATTCCCAATTTATTAATTTTCAATCAAAACAAGACTCTAGTTTTGATTAGTAATATCATGTTCCCCTTGCAGGGGAGCTGCGAATTGCGGATAATCAGTTATAATAAAATTTAAGGACTGACAGTACCGAAAGTACCAAAGAAATACTCAAATCCAAATTGACTTTCCTCATTTCTTTTGTCCTGACTCCTGTACGGGCGATTTCCTGCGGAATGCTTGCCCTTTCCATGAATCGCCCCTACGACTCCTATCTCCTATCTCCTATCTCCTATCTCCTGTCTCCTGACTCCTCCCTCCTCCCTAATTATTTATAACTGTTCAACCGGACATGGTATAATTCGGGTTAGGTAGGAATAGAAAACAGGAAAAACACAGGACTTACGCAAAATATTAAGTAGGGGAAATTTCCTGCGGAATGTTACGCAAACGTGAATCCCCCTACTCGCTCTTTGTCTGGATATATCTACTATAGCAATGAGCGCTGGTATATTTACAAATTGCATGAGGGGCTAAATAGCTAAAAGTCTTATATTATCGGCAATTTATTCCCCCTGTTCCCTGTTCCCTGTTGCCTGTTGCCTGCGCACAGCGCTATACATCTGGTTCGATATAAATGGAGTAATTAAACTTACCATTGGGATGGTAAAATTTGCCTTTTTCTGCTTAGGAAAATTCGTATTCATAATTCTAAATTCACTTGACAAATTCTGAATTATAAATTCAGAATAAATGGAGTAATTAAACTTAGCCTCGCGATGGTAAAATTTGCCTTTTTCTGCTTAGGAAAAGTCGTATTCTGATTTCACAATTGCCTTTTTATTCTGAATTCTGAATTCTAAATTCTCAATTCATTTGACAATCATTTTCTCGACTGCTTCTGCAGTTGCGGGAGCTAATAACACCCCATTCCGATAATGCCCTGTTGCCAACAACACATTTTT
>JBFRWR010000427.1:0-5511 GCA_051439685.1 Trichodesmium sp. | reverse complement strand
TATATCAAATCCGGTTGAATAATTATTGTATGGTAGGGAGACGCGGAGACACGGAGACACGGAGACGCGGAGATTGAAGTGTAGACAGCAATTATGAACATATACTATATAACCGGATTGTATATTAAAAATAAATTTAATCAGGATAACAGCATTATTTAATTATTAATTATTCTCTAACTGCTATAATCCTAAAATTAATCAATGACTAAAATCTACAAAGCAACTGGAATAAATCTCAAAGCTATTCCTTTAGGAGAATCAGATCGTCTACTTACTATTTTAACTCCAGAATATGGTTTGATTAGAGTAGTTGCCCCAGGAGTAAGGAAGCCAAAATCAAAACTGGGGGGTAGAAGTGAAATATTTGTAGTAAATCAATTATTAATTTCCAAAGGGCGATCGCTTGATAGAATTAATCAAGCAGAAACTATACTATCCTATGCTGGTTTAAGTCAAAACTTAGGAAAATTAGCAGCAGGTCAATATTTAGCAGAATTAGCCCTCCATCAAGCCCTCAGCGAACATCCCCAAACTGAGCTTTTCTACTTACTAAATGAACATTTAGAACGTATAGAAAAACTACAAGACAAAACGGATAGACTCTGGCATATTCAACTTATAGCATATTTAGCTCATGGTATTTATCATTTACTAGCTATAGAAGGTATTGCCCCCCAAGTCCAGATATGTTGTGTCACAGGAAATCAAGTACAGCCAAATTTTAATCAGCAAAACTGGCAAGTAGGATTTAGTATAGATGAGGGAGGAATAATTCAACTTTCTGAGTCTGACATAGCTTCATCTTCTGATTTCAAATTATCACAATTAAACACCGCTTCTAGAATTACTAATTTTCTCAATGCCAATCAACTTTTACTATTTCAGCAGTTAGCAAAACCTCAATTAAATGCTGAGATGAAACTAAATTCTTATCAAGATTGGGTAATAGTAGAAAAGCTGTTAAGAAAATATTGCCAATATCATTTAGGCTATTCTATTCGCTCGGCAAATCTGATTGATACTTACTTGGAATCTATAAGAGAAGCAGAAAAAGTAATATTTTGATTGTTAGTTTCTTAATCACAATAATTGCCAATTTGATTTAAGTTGAAAATTATGGGTAAGTAGGACTTGCTGAAAAAAGTAGAGTGTGGGGAGATGTCCGAAAATCAGAAGAATAATTGTTGTTCAATTTCTTTACCCTTGCTATACTCATCAAGATTTTTGAATTTAGATAATTAAAAGAATACCAGACATAATAAATTCTTTTCTAGAAACAATAGAGATTTTAAACTATAACTTCTCTGATTTTGTCAAAACTTATTGATCTAATTGCTCTGTCAAATATATTATTTTGTTTTTTTAATCGCTTATACCTTCTTTTTTCCTTTCTTATTCGACACCATTTTGAAAATTATTTTTTCTCTGGTATAGGAAACTTTAAATATTAATTATAAAATATTAATTATTTGGTAAAATATTAATTAGATAATGATCCCTTTATGAAAAATGCAAGTATCAGAACCAGATTTAAAAACAACAGGAAAACAAGAAAATCAACCTAAACCTCAACCAAAATCAATTTCGGCTGAATCCTTAGCAGGTCAAGAACCCGAACGTGGACTTTTGCCAGTGCTGAAAAATGGTAAATTCTTAACCCTCTGGAGTGGTCAAGTATTTTCCCAACTAGCAGACAAGGTTTACCTGGTACTAATGATTGCCATTGTAGCTAGTAATTTCCAAGCAGTAGGCCAAACAATTAGTGGATGGGTATCGGCAATTATGATTGCTTTTACTATTCCGGCAGTATTATTTGGAGCTGGAGCTGGTGTCTATGTGGATAGGTGGCCAAAAAAAGTAGTTTTAGTTGTGACCAATATTGTTAGAGGTGGTTTGGTTCTGATTTTGCCAATAGTATTGTGGCTATCTAATGATTTTCATCTAGGCAACTTACCTCTGGGATTTTGCCTAATGTTATTGTTGACTTTTTTAGTTTCTACCCTGACTCAATTTTTTGCCCCAGCGGAACAAGCGGTTATTCCTTTAATTGTGGAAAAGCGAAACCTACTTTCGGCTAATTCTCTCTACACCACAACTATGATGGCTTCTGTAATTATTGGCTTTGCAGTAGGAGACCCGTTATTAGAATTTGCCGATAATTTAGTAGCAAAAATTGGTTTTGGGGAAGCTTTAGGTAAAGAATTGGTAGTAGGGGGAAGTTACGCGATCGCTGGTTTACTATTAATACTACTCAAAACTGGGGAACAAAAAGACCTCACAGAAAAAGAACAACCCCATATTCTGGCAGACTTGCGAGATGGCTTGCGTTACCTGAAAAATAATCATCGAGTTCGTAATGCCATTATTCAGCAAATCGTTTTATTTTCTATTTTTGCAGCTTTAGCAGTTTTGGCAGTACGTTTGGCAGAAATTATTCCTGGGATGGAAGCTGAAGAATTTGGGTTGTTATTAGCTGCTGCTGGAGTTGGTATGGCTATTGGTGCTGGAATGGTAGGTCAACTTGGACATTGGTTATCTCATTTTCAACTTAGTTTAATCGGATCTGTAGGAATGGCAGCTTCTTTAGCAGGTTTATCTATATTTAATCAAGAGTTTTGGGTAGCGATGGTTTTGATTGGTATTTTAGGAATGTTTGGTGCAGTAGTGGGAGTACCAATGCAAACTACTGTTCAAGCGGAAACTCCTGAAGAAATGCGGGGAAAAGTATTTGGTCTCCAGAATAATGCAGTTAATATTGCCCTAAGTTTACCCTTAGCTTTAGTAGGAGTGGCAGAAACTTTTCTTGGTTTATCGACAGTGTTACTTGGGTTAGCAGGGGTAGTTATAGTAGCAGGAATATTTTTCAGTGTCGCTCATAGCTCAAATCATCAAGGCCAGGATTGAGAGTCTTCACAATCAGCGAACTAATAGCCCTTAGTTGAATACTTACTAAATTGGACGAAAGTAGTAGTGACTTAAATTCAATAACATTTATCCACTGTTGATTCTCACTAATGAAAAACTCTTCTTCATAATTTAAACGAATTACCTGATACCGATTTTCATTCGTTAGAAACCGACCACCTTCTTCTGATTGTAAAACATCTACAACCATATCTCCTGGAGGCAAAGAAATATTAGTATTTTCATCACCATACAAACAAATAGAAGGTAAAACAACACTCTGACCAGAAATACCAAACTCTTGTCCATAGGTGATTAAGAATTCTGTTTGCTCACCATTGAATCTTGTGAAGAGTATAATCAAACCTACTCCTTGACAAATATACAATGGCTGTATCCATCTTTTTACTTCTCTGTTGGTACAAAAAACTTCATATAACTTTACCCCTGTAGACAGATTGCTGTTATCTATTGGATTTATTCCATCATCAGTCAATTTCCACCGAGTAAGTTGATTGAGAGAAACCAGATTTCCTTGATGACTTCTCGATTGGAATCTGATTGATTTCCAGTGTTGGGGTGCAGGAATTTCTGGCGCAGAAATTAAACTATCCCAGTCAAATACCCCAATCATTGAGCGTAAATCAGTATTAAAAAAATTATTCCGCTCAATAGCCTCAGTAACTGCTGTCAGAGAAACCCAAATCATGTTCTCTTCACAGGGACACATTTCTTTAACTTCAACGTAAGACAAGATTTTTGTCTTTTGAAAATATCTTTTACCAAGGTCAAGCTGTGTGCTATTACCAATTACTCTCACATTCGGACAATACTGCATAAAAAATTCTAAATATGCAGTTTTTTTACCACCATGCAATCGTAAATAATTAGCGGGGGTAGATTGTACCGTGGGACCATACTGTACCAAGCCAGAATTACCAGGCTCAACTCTTGCTTGTAACAGAAGATAAACTTCTTTTTCACCTCCACGATAGATTGCCATGCCATTGTAGGCTCCTTGAGGTTGATAAAGAATCAGAGCCTCAAAATCATTAACTCGATCTTGATAACCACTGACTGAGAAGAAACCACCTGATTTATGAGAAAGACAATCATGGAGAACTAGCCACTCTTGTTGAGATGATAATTTAACTGGTCTCAGTTCAAAGCGTGACACATCTTTAACTAAATCAACAAACTCTACTAATTCTTGAGCTGAATTGGCAATTCTAATTTGAGATGACATAAGTGATAAATCAGATAATATATTTACAATTATTTTTGAGTAATTATTTCGATTACAGATTCCAGTAACTTTCCAGTTAACTCTGGATAAGATTCCGGTGGGAGAGGGATTTCCTTGTAAAAGATATCTAGCTCAGGAGCTAGTACAATAGAAGGAGATGAAGCTTCCCTTGGATTAACTACAATAGCTTGTCTTTTAGGTTTCATCCAAATCAAGTTAGCAAATTCAGCTCCATATATGCCTATCACTCCTCGACAAGCATGAAAGACAGCTATTTGTTCAGGAAGACTAAATGCACCAGCCTCGAAAATAGCACAAGGGATGCCATGATCATTCATTAACTTCGCAGCTTTTTCAAGGCCCATCAATCCACGACGAGAACTTCCATATTTTCTGACACTCCATCCACCATCTTGCTGGTACGATGCTGGTGGCGGAGAACGTTTGAGCAACAAAAACTTATTATCATATATCTCTAAGTGTTTAGTGTTTACTCCCTGATTAATCCAACTTAGAACTATATTCCGTGTTGATTTAAGCGATCGGAACAAACTTTTTTTTTGCCGAAGTAATTGGTATCTCTCTTTATACCTGTGTTCGTCACTATCAACAAAAAAACTCTTAGTGGCAAGATTAATTTTTTTGAAGATGCCAAGAAAAAAACCATACCCCTGGAAAAATTGCATTTCTCTGAATAAAACATCCCACCTTTTCACTTCAACAACAGTAGCAGAGCTTAACTGAAAAGATTGTTGGTCTTCTATTATTTCCCAACTTAAATTAGAGAGTGGTATTATTTCTCTGGCTTTTTCATCCATTAATGGGCCACAACTTTCCATCAGGAAATGACAAGAAGGTTCTTCAGTAGCTATTTTGGTCATTTGGTCAATACTTGGTAGTAAGTAACCATAAAAGAAATGATAAAAACGTTCTTTTGGTCCATAGGTTTTACCCAAAGTATGTACCATTTTATAAACTTTTTGTGGTTTCATTTCGCTTCTTCTTAACCATTAGATTAGATGTTTCGATCTCTGATAACTCTATCATACAGTAATTTTGCTCTAATTTAGAAAGAAGGTTTATTGTGAAGGTAAGGGACTTATGCTGAAGGCAGAAGGGTTAGGACAGAAAATTTTCTCTGCTTTCTGTTTTTCTATATCTATTAATACTAACAGGTATTCCCTGTTGAGGGAAACCTGCTATTTCTTGTTTGGTGACTGCAATTTCTCCCTACTTCAAAATTAACGCAACTTCCTTAGCAAAATAAGTCAAAATTAAATCCGCACCAGCCCGTTTCATACTGGTTAAAGTTTCCAACATCACCTTTTTTTCATCTATCCAACCCTTCTCACCAGCAG
>JBFRWR010000426.1:0-5641 GCA_051439685.1 Trichodesmium sp. | reverse complement strand
TCAGGAGATAGGAAATAGGAAATAGGAGATAGGAAATAGGAAATAGGAGTCGTAGGGACGTTGCATGCAACGTCCCTACAGGAGTCAGGAGGGAAGAAGAGGAAGTTTTTAAGTATTAAAGAGGAAGCTTTCAACTATTAAAGAGGAGCAAGTTTTTTTATCACGCTCTTATCCGGACATGATATAAAAGCTGGATTTATTAATCTAACAGATTATCCGCCAGTGCTAGAAAATGTTGTGAGGATGGCAGTAGTTGACCCAATTTTATTTATTGGTGGATTTTTTCTTTATCCATTATATATTCGCTCCGAATCTGCGATTAATTTAGCTGTTGAAGATGAGGATATTATTATTAAAGGTAAGATTGATACTTTAGTATTAAAAGACCAATTCTGGGCAATGGTAATTGAGTCTAAAAAAGCTGAATTTTCTACTGAAGCTGGGAGGGGTGAAATTCTGGCTTATATGTTAGCAAATCCTCATCTAAATCGTCCTAATTATGGAATGATTTCTACGGGTGGCAGTTTTATATTTGTTAAATTAGTTAATGGAGAACCACCACAATATGCTCTTTCAAAAACGTTTATTACTATCAATCCTGGTAATGAAATTTATGATGTAATTCGCATTCTTAAAAGTTTAACTCAAATTGCGTTAGAAGGAATTGAATAAAGTAAATAAAGCAGGGGTATAGACAACCATTACAATCTAATGTAGTTTTTTCGGTCAATTCTTGTAGAGTTTTATATAAAATACAGATTTTATCTGAGTAAGGTACTACTGGGGTGGGTAAAAGAACCAGACTATAGAGGTTTCATACTTAATTATAGTCAAAAAATACTTTTGTATTGGAAAATACGGTTTTATTTTTTGACATAGCTATATTAGTTAGAAATACTGAAGTTTATATCTAAAAACTTTGGTAGTGATGTGTATTTTTTATGAGCTGACTAAAGCTATAAAAAATTACCATTATATTCAACTTTTCCAGTTGCAATCTCTATCAATTTATTACAACTCACAAACAAAAAAAGATAAGATTTATGAAATTCAAGAAATGCTCTTTCATTTTGAAAAAGCAAGCTAATTTAGCATTATTTATCGGTGCAACTTTAGCTCCATTGTCTATATTTTCTTTACCCTCTGAAGCTGCAGTTCTACACAATGGTTGGTCTTATACCATAGATTCTTTTAATGACAGTATAGAAGAAAATACTGTTGGTGGTACAAATTATGAAACTTATAGTACGGCTGTAAAAGCAACTCCTAATGAGTTAATATTTGCTATTAACTCTAATTTGTCTTTGGAAGGTGTACCTAATGAACCACCATTTAATTATGAGACTGGCGGTACAAGTACAACTTATGGTGATTTAATCATCAATACCACAGGAGCGAGTTTTGATGCTGCTAATAATAGCGGAAATCTATTTGCTATTCGCTTTGCTAGTCAGAATGATTCTGGTGTATCTGAACTAGGTTTTTTTGGTAGCGTAACTGCTAAATCTGTTGCCACAGAAAATGGGATATTACTAGATAATTTAGGAGATTATAACAATTATGTAGCTAACAATGGAGGAAATCCTAGTAATGGAGATTTAGCAGCTTCCGATCCTTATTTTAATCAAGGTACTCATGTTCCCAATGTTATCAACTCAGGTGTGAAAATTGGTGATATTAATTTTGTCTCTGATGTTAGCACCTTGGGTTTAGATTTTGGTTATTTTGGAGCGGTTGGCACTCATACAATAGCATTTAGCGTCAGTCGCTATCTCTTACCAGAAAATCATTTTAATTGGGTATATCACATTAATCCTGAATGTAATAACGATGTCACAATAGGAATAATTGATACAGATTTCCTAGAGTTTCCTGTCAAAAGGACACCCGAACCTTCTGCTTTATTAGCCTTAGGAATGGTAGGTTTCGGTTTGGGGGTTTGCCGTCGGCGTCAAGCTTGTCTATAATTTTTCTAAGTACAGGACTTACGAAAAATATTTAATCATACAAAATCTGTAGGGGTTAACGGCCATTAACCCCTACTGTATTTTATGGTTATGCGTAAATCCTGCTACATAAGACTTGCGGGATAAAGATATAAAGCCTCTCCTTTTAAGCAGAAAAAAATAATATTTCCTTATATTCAATTCCGTTACATTTTTAACCAGAGGTAATTATCAATTATCAATTAATAAACCACCTGAAAAATGGCAATGATGAAGCTGATATTTATAACCATCTATTAGTGGAAATTCACCTTTGTCAACCTGACAATTTTCTAATGCAATATTAAAATCACTGGGAAAATTAACCAACCATAAATCAAAGGGATATTCCAGTTTATTTATAATTTCCTGAAGTGCATTTATTGTATTTTCTCTATCATTTTTTTGTTCTAATAAAATAAATTTGACACCCTCTAGATATTTTTCCTGACAAATACTCTTATCTCTACATTCAGATAGAAATTTTTGATTGAATTTTTGCCTCATATTCCAAGCTATTCCCATCAATTCTCCAGTTTCAACATGAGTCTGATGTAGAGTGGCAATAAGTACGGGTTTATCTGAGATTTTTTCAATTAAAGAAACTAATAAATCAGGTCGATAATATTTTTGATAGCCTAAATTTGAGACAACTGTTAATCCACTAAATAATACCATTAACCAAACTAATATAACTGCTTGTTTGCCAGTGATTTTGTAGATATAAAAATTGAAAAATTTACTGGGAATAAACTTTTGATTAAACATTTTGGCGAGAATTGCTGCGACTAAAATAATTAGTGCTGGAAAATAAACAAAACTATAACGAGCGCCTCTAGTTAGGTCAATTCCCAAAATATAAGTAAAACTAAAAAATAATATGCCACTGGCTAATATTATTCCGGTGAAAGTAACAATTGACAAGTAAAAATCTACATTTTCTTGGTTAGTAATTAGACTCCTAATTAATATCGGAAATATCCAAATCAGAAAAATAATCATTGCCACCGCCGAAGTAATTGCTATGAAAAAATTCGGAGATTCTATGGGAAGTAAAAATAACATAGTAATACCCGTAGCTAAGAATTGAAAAATCGGACTGAATAAGTTTTTTACTGTACTATCATTCATTGAAACCCAAGCTGTTAGTTGACTACTATAACCATTTTTCCAAAAAGGTAGCCAAACTAAAGCGCCTGCTAAATTTCCTAAAATTACTAAAGAGAAACTAGCCAAGAATTTGAGAAAAAGTCGAGGATTAGAAATTTTATTCCTCAATTGATTACGAATAGGGAAAAAATTTGTTTTTTTATTTGTATTTTGCAGCAAAAAAAAGAAAATCAACACTATTGCTTCAGCACAGATAGTCAGCACAAAAAAATAGTGGATGGCAATACCTAAACTATTAACCAAAATCCAAATTAAGCTTAGATAAAATGGTAAAACTTGACCTTGCTGCAGCCGACGAATACTAATAGTTAAACAACTAAAAGAAGCAATTACCAAGAAAATAGCTAAAGTATAATGACGTGCTTCTTGAGCAAGATAAATACTGTAGGGAGAAACGGCCATTATTGCTGCTGCAAGTTGCCCCACTAACCGAGAATGAAAAGCAAGTCTACCTAAACCATAAATAGCAGGAATAGAAACAACGCCAAACATCACACTCAAAGAGCGGGCACCCCACAGAGACACTAACTCTCCCTCAGTAGGAAAAAGCTGCATCCACCAATGAGTCAAGATAAAATAGACAGGTGGGTGGTTACTATGAGTTAATAAATTATTAACTACATTCTTAACTTGACTGTTAGGATAAGGTTGTAGGGGTTCAAGCAAAGTTTCAGGAGCGATCGCCCGATCTAACGGCACATCCTGGAAACTATTACCCAAACTAAACACCAAAGTAGAAAATTCATCCGCCCAAGGTGGTTTACCAGTTAAGTTAGTCAAGCGCAAGCAAGTAGCGATCGCTATCCAAACTAGCAATAACAACCACTGACTTTGTAAACTCCTGTGCCAAAAGTTAACTATTTTCTGATTAATATCCTGATTAAATTTTCTCACTCTTACTTTTAACCTAATCAAAATGACCACTTTAAATTTGACAAACCAAAACCTAGAGACTATTTTAAGTCGTGCTTTAGAAGGTTACGATCTATTACCAGCAGAGGCACTTTTATTGTTATCCCCAACTACTCAAGCTAATTTCGGAAAATTTGCCTTAACTAAACTTTCACCAGAAATAACTGCCATCCAGAAAACAGCAGACAAACTCCGACAACAACAAGTAGGAGATACGGTGACTTACATTATCAACCGTAATATAAATTTCACCAATATCTGCGAACAACATTGTAGTTTTTGTGCTTTTCGCCGAGATGACGGAGATGAGGAAGCATTCTGGTTAGATATTGGTCAAATTTTAGAAAAAGCTAATGATGCGGTGCAACGTGGAGCAACAGAAATTTGTATGCAGGGAGGATTAAATCTTCAAGCTAAAGTTGCTGGAAAATCTTTACCTTATTATTTGCAACTGGTAAAAGAGATTAAAAATGAGTTTCCCCATTTGCACTTACACGCTTTTTCTCCCCAGGAGGTGCAATTTATTGCTAGGGAGGATGGTGTCAGTTATGAATATGTAATTGCTGCCTTCCGGGATGCGGGTGTCGGATCGATGCCAGGTACTGCTGCCGAAGTTTTGGATGATACAGTCAGGCGAGTTATTTGCCCAGAAAAAATTGACACGGCGACTTGGTTAGAAATAGTAGGTACGGCGCATCGCTTAGGAATGCCAACTACAAGTACGATGTTATGCGGTCATATTGAAACACCTCAACAGCAGATTTTACATTTAGAGAGATTGCGCTTTCTCCAACAAACTGCGATTGAAAATGATTATCCCGCAAGAATAACAGAGTTTATTTTATTACCTTTTGTTGGTCAAGAAGCACCTGCACCTTTGCGTCGGAGGGTGGGGCGCGACCAACCTGTTTTGTTAGATGTTTTATTATTAACGGCAGTGTCGAGAATATTCTTAGGAAATTGGATTATTAATCATCAACCTAGTTGGGTGAAAATTGGTTTGGATGGAGCAAAAGAGGCATTGAAATGGGGTTGTAATGATATTGGTGGTACTTTAATGGAGGAACATATTACCACAATGGCGGGTGCTGTTGGAGGTACTTGTATGGAGGTAGAAACTTTGCAGGAAGCTATTAGAGATTTGGGGAGAAATTATCAACAAAGAAATACGCTTTATTGAAGTCAAAATTCAAAAGTAAGATAGTTTGTAGGTTGGGTTGAGGTGACGAAACCCAAGATTAATAGCCCAAAAGTTCAAATTAAAAAGGCAAAAATTAAGAGTTTTTTTGTAGGTTGGGTTGAGGTGACGAAACCCAAGATTAATAGCTCAAAAGTTCAAATTAAAAAGGCAAAAGTTAAGATTTTTTTGTAGGTTGGGTTGAGGTAACGAAACTCAACATTACTAACTCAAAAGTTCAAATTGAAAAGGCAAAAGTTAAGAGATTTTTGTAGGTTGGGTTGAGGTGACGAAACCCAACATTACTAGCTTAAAAGTTAAAAGTAATAGTATATTTTTAGGTGGGATTGAAGTAATAAAACCCAAGAAAGAAAGTAAGACAAAAACAAACATATAT
>JBFRWR010000425.1:0-2833 GCA_051439685.1 Trichodesmium sp. | reverse complement strand
GTCCGACCAAAGTTTTTAGGGGATAGCGTTTTCTCGCCCGAATTTCTGAAGCATCTTCAGTAAAATTGCCTCGACTTACATAAACAGGAGTATCTAAACTAATATTTTCTTGAGATACTTTTTGCATCACCGCCACAGCAACAGGAACTTTGATTAAACTTGCGGGACTAGATGGCAGTTTATTGCCATTTAAGTCTAAACATTCTCTGCGTAAATTACAGATAGTAATTGTAGCTCTACTTGAGAGACCACTTTCTTTACGAATTTTATCTAAAAAGTTAGATTTAGTTAAGTTTAATTGATAAGAAGATTGAGATAGACTCCGCTGATATTCTTTGAGTTTTTTATTAGTTTTTTCTCCAATAAATGAATCTTCAGGAATTGCTTCTAAATTGTAAATAGCTTGTTGCCAGAGAAATTTTTCTTTTTCTCTAGTTTTTGTAGTTATATTTTCAGAGACTCCTACTTCTGAAGCTTTAGCTCCTAAAGTTAATGCTTGTTTCCAGTTATCATTTGCTCGTTGTTCTACTAATATTTGAACGTCTATTTCTTGTAATTTTTGAACTAAGTTTTCTTGTTTTTCTAATGTTGCTTGATATTGCTCGGAAAAGAACAAGTTTTTTCGAGGAGTAGGCAGAGATTCTAATTCAACAACTACGCGCTCGCGCATATTATAGAGTTCTTGTAATGATTGATTATCAGATTCTGCTGCCCAGGAACTCTGTATGGCCCCAATTGAAATTAGGGTAATACTGGCCATTGTTGTTAAAGTGCCAGTCAGTATTTTTTTGATTTTGAGTATTCGGTGCATTGTATTAGTTTCACACAAATAAATAATTTTTGGCTTACTAAGAAGTATAATATTCCAGTTTTCAGAATATTAATTTCTAAGTTTAAAGATATAGCAATAAACAGGTGGGAGTAGATATATACTAATTATCAATTTGAGACTAGGCAATATTTTTCCCACTGTTTCCTATTCCCTATTTCCTGCTATAAATCTATATATCTTATATTTTAAATAATTCAGGAGGTTAAGATGAAAACTTTAGAGAGGTTAAATAAAACTCTGGAAAGTGGAGGAGCTAGTACAGAGGAAGCTTTAAATTTTTTTGATGAGTTAGAGTCGGTAAATTTAGATTTTATGATAGGTAGGTGGCAAGGAGCTGAATTTCCTACGAACCACCCAATGGATGGTTTGTTAGAAGCTAGTGGTTGGTATGGAAAGGAGTTTATTGATGCTGATCATGTTCATCCCTTATTATTTTCTTATACGGATAACCATGAGGATATATTTAAAGTTAATCCAAGTCAGATGGCAATGAATGTAGGACTTCGTTTGCCAATTCTCAAAAATAAGGCAATGAAACCTATTTTTCGTCTGATGAATTTAATGTCAAAAACTGAGGAAAGTCAGGCAAGAATTAGGATGATGGAATATCGTCAAAAAGTTAGTGCCACAATGATTTATGATAATTTGCCAATTAATGACACTTTTAGAAAGATAGATGATAATACTTTATTAGGTTTAATGGATTTTAAACCAGTGCCACAACCTTTCTTTTTTGTATTGAGAAGAGATTAGTTTGTTAAGAGTTAAATATCTAAAGTTAATAAGTATTTATTTGGGTAATAGGGAAAGTTTTTTTCGGTTAACTATTCACTATTCAGATATTAGCTTTATAATAAATCCCTAGAAAGTGTGAGGTACAAAAATCACTTTTTTAGTTAGTAGGAAGTAGAAAAAAAGAAAAATAAATCTACCTCAGCAAGTTGAAAAAACCTATATTTTGAAACAAAAACTAGAATTAAAAGATTGAGCAAAAATTACAAATTATTCTCTAAATAGTAATCCGCACATAGTTTGTGATAAATTACAAAGTAGATAAAGAAACTGAAACTATCACCTTATGCCTTTTCCCTAAAAGCAGTAAGATTTTTATACATAAATAGGATTCTATAGGAGTTTTCTATCTTAAAGGATTGGTAGATAAATGGAAGTTTTTTTCAGGAGAAAAATCTGCTGTTTTTTGTTTCTATACCTGTCAAAAGTTAACATTTTAGGCAGATAATGGCAGAAAAATCCTAACTTTTTGCCGCTCGTAAGACCGAAAACCTTGCACTTTTTCAGGGTATAAAAAGGTACTTACCTTTATCTATCAATACTTTTATATTTATTCAGCAGAGCAATAATTATGAACTTTCTAACAACTCCAATAACTGCTGCTCATTTAATTGTCTAATCCCCAATTTTTCTGCCTTCTCTAATTTAGAACCCGCATCTTCTCCTACTACAACAAAATCAGTCTTAGAACTTACCGAACCTGTCACCTTTCCTCCAGCATTTTGAATTAAATTTTTGGCTTCATCACGCTTCAAATTTGGTAAAGTTCCTGTCAAGACAAAAGTTTTTCCTTCTAACAAAACACTCGACTTTTCTACCACATTAATTGTAGATTCTCTTGCCTCCATTGTTACTCCAGCAGCCTTCAAACGTTCCACTAAAATCTGATTTGCGGGAACTCCGAACCACTGTTCCACAGCTTGAGCAATTTCTGGACCAATTCCATAAACTGCTTCAATATCTGTCCCCTTTGCCTTGACTAACTCCTCCACTGTCGGAAACTTTTGAGTCAATAACTCCGCATTAACACTACCCACATGACGAATACCTAAACCGTAAAGCACCCGTCCCCAGGGTTGTTCTTTAGAAGTAGCGATCGCCTCTACCAATTTACTCGCCGACTTTTGTCCCATCCGTTCCAGGGAGGTCAAATTTTCCACAGTCAAATCATATAAATCAGCCACTGACTCAACTAAACCACTATTAACC
>JBFRWR010000424.1:0-5031 GCA_051439685.1 Trichodesmium sp. | reverse complement strand
CCTGTCTCCTGTCTCCTGTCTCCTGTTTTTCTGTCTCCTGTCTCCTGTCTCCTGTCTCCTGTCTCCTGTTTTTCTGTCTCCTGTCTCCTGTCTCCTGTCTCCTGTCTCCTGTTTTTCTGTCTCCTGTCTCCTGTCTCCTGTCTCCTGTCTCCTATCTCCTGTCTCCTTCTTAAAAAAAATCATGGTAAATTTCAAATTAAGTGGTGGGGGTTTATCAGCTAATGACCCTACTTATGTATTAAGAAAACAAGATACAGAATTACTAGAAAAACTCCAAGCTAGAGAATATTGTTATGTGTTTAATGCTCGGCAAATGGGTAAGTCTAGTTTGCGGGTGAGGGTGATGAAAAAATTACGCTCTCAAGGTGGTAAATGTGCGGCTATTGATATGACTAGATTAGGTAATTTTTCTATTGAAAAACAATCTTGGTATGAAGGTTTTTTAAGAGAATTATTTCGGGGGTTTGGTCTAACTTATACTGTTGATTATCAAGAGTGGATAGCTAATTCTCAAAGTTTGACAAATATTCAACGTTTGGCTTTGTTTATTGAGGAAATTTTGTTTGTCAATTTTCCGAATCAAAATATATATATTTTTTTGGATGAAATTGATGTTCTGGTAAATTTACCGTTTAAAAATGAATTTTTGGCTTTTATTCGTTCTTGTTATAATCATCGTGCTGATGATGAAAATATTGATTATTGTCGGTTGACTTTTTGTTTTTTTGGGGTGGCAACTCCGGAAGATTTAATTAGGGATGGAGAACATACTCCTTTTAATATTGGTTATCCGATAGAATTAACTGAGTTAAGTTTTGAGGATGGAAAAAAAGTTTTAACTAAGGGATTAGTTGAAGTTGTGTCAGAGCCGGATATTGTGTTAAAAAAAGTTTTTGATTGGAGTGGAGGTCAACCTTTTTTAACTCAGAAACTTTGCCAAATTATTGTTGATTATGCTGATGATGATGAGCCGGATGTTGATAAGTTGGTGGAGGAACATATTTTGACTTATTGGGAGGAAAAAGATAATCCGACTCATTTAAAATATATGCACGATTATTTGGTTAATCATGGTGAATTTGTAACTCAATTATTGAAGTTATATCAAACAATTCTTTTGCAGGGAGAGGTTAAGGTTAATAATAGTCGGGTCGAAATGGCTTTGCGGTTGTCTGGTATTGTAATTAAGAAAAAAGATAAGTTGCTTGTTTTTAATAAAATTTATCGGACGATTTTTAATGAAGGTTGGGTGGCGGAAAAGTTGGCTGGTTTGGAAAGTAATTTAGAACCACCTCGACCTCAGTCTAAAAAGTTGGGAATGAGTTTAATTGTTGCTGGTTTTGTAGGGGTGGGAGTTGTTGGTATTAGAAGTTTAGGTTGGCTACAAAATTTAGAATTAAATGAATATGATCGCCTGATGCGATGGCGACCTTCAGAAGAACTTGATTCTCGTATTTTAATTGTTGAAGCTACGGCAGCAGATATTAAGAAATACGGTATTGGTAGTGATTTAAGTGATGAAACTTTGGCTGAGGTAATTAGTAAATTAGATAGTTATCAACCTGCAGTTATTGGTTTAGATTTTTGGCGGCAAAAACCTTTGCCTTCTGTGGTTGGTTATCGGAAATTGTTAAATATTTTTAGTAATAATAATCGCATAGTTGCTGTTTGTAGTGCTAGTGGATATAGCAAAAATCAACCTGGTACTGTTCCTCCTGTAGGTGTGCCGGAAGAACGTTTAGGTTTTACTGATTTTGTTGTCGATAATAATAGCTTTGATGTTATGCGTCGCCATTTAATGTTTATGGGAAAGGAGGAAAAAGACCCTTGTAAAACTGAGTATTCGTTAAGTGTTAGGGTGGCTGTTAATTATTTGGAAAGTAGGGGAATTAAACCTGAAGTTACTGCTGCTGGAAATTTTCAAATTGGTGATGTTATTTTTCGGGATATTGGGGAAAGAGAAGGTTTTTATCAACGTTTTGATAATGGTGGCTTTCAGATTTTACTTAATTATAGAAATGCGGAACGGGTGGCGAATTATATTAGTATTTCGGATGTTTTGTCTGGAGAATTTGATGATAGTTTGGTGAGAGATAAAATTATTCTTATTGGTGGAACAGATCCGAATGCTGGCGATAAGTTTTATACTCCTTATAGTTATGTTGAACCTCCTTCTCGAAAGCAAATTCCAGGGGTAGTTATACACGCACATAAGGTTAGTCAAATTATTAGTGCGGTGTTGGATGGTAGACCTTTAATTAGGTTTTGGAGTGGTTGGGTGGAATGGTTGTGGATTTTTGGTTGGTGTGGTGTGGGTGGTTTGGTGGGTTGGTTTTGTCGTCGTGTTGTGGTTTTGTTGTTATTTTTGGGGGGTAATATTGTGGTTTTATATGGGGTGGGTTTGATGTTTTTGGGGTTTGGTTTTGTGGTGCCCTTGATACCTGCGGTTTTGGTTTTGGTGGTTGGTGGGGGTGGTGTGTTTTTTGTGGGGAATAATATTGTTTAATCGGGCTTAAAGAAGGAGGAGTGTAGAGGTGATTTCCTAAGTCATACTCCGCATTTCCGTTCCGGAATGCTCTGCAAAGCCATTTAGCTAGCGCACAATTGGGAGTCTTTTTTACCAATTTATCGAGTCTTGCCTAATTCTCACAGACAATTCCACTACTCAAAAATTAATATCTCTGGTATTGATACATGATAGACATCAACAATAATCAAAAATCGGCATTGCTGATTTTGGGTATGATTTGTATTTTTTGGTAATTGCTGAACTATTGAATAACCAATATTTGGGATTGTTCAATATTTGATTTTCATACCTTGATTCAGCAACGCCCAAAAATCATACTCCGGTACAAGAGTATATACTCTCTACCTCTCCCCTCTACTCCCTATTCCCTACTCCCTACTCCCTCATTTCTGAAGATACCAATGGGTTCTATAAACCCGGTTTCTGATAACACTCCGAAGCAAGCAGATTTAATATTACTTAAAAGCGAGGATGTTTCAACCAAGATATAATTTTTTCCGGCCATAACTTCGGATTTTCTTGAGGAAGATATTTAAGATTCAACATAGATAAAATTAGAGGAACTCCACCTACTTTAATACTCATTAATAAGTGAGTAGCGATCGCCAATAACATGATCAACCAACCTATCAGATGTAGGGAGTACCAAAAATGATACATTTCTCCATTAGGCAACCAATTTTCGTCTTGTAATTTTCCTGAACCTATAGATAGTATTGCTGAGAATAAAATTGTCGTATTCACCACCCGATGCAGTCTATACCACCAAATATTTTTACCCACGTTATTTGTCAAATTTTGCCAATCATCTGATTGAACTAAACGGTTTCTACCTATTTTGATACTTACTATAATAAATCCCAAAAATATAAAGAATAAAACAAAGGCAAAAGTTCCATGAATATCTATTAAATTACGGTTTTTGATAGTTAAACCGAGTCTGCCAAATCTACCATCCCAACTGTCATAAACCAAAAATCCTGTAATTATACAAGCAATTGTCAATATAGCATTAATACCGTGAAATAAACGGAGCAAAAAAGGTTGATAGGGTTGAGTTTTTGACATATTTTTATTCCATGATTTTTCGATTAAATTTAAAAGTATGACAGTTTGTCTTTTGACATTTTTATTAATCTTAACCATCATTAAAAATTAATCATAACCCAAAGGAAGAAATATATGAACAAAATAGGCAAGCTAACATCCATGCTCTTAATTTTAACAGCAGGATTAGGAATTGCGATGAAAGTTAATTCCTCTAGTAATTCTTTACTCGCCCATGAGTCTCATGGTTCCACGGGTCATAGTCATAAAAAAATGGAAATTCCAGCAGGTCAACCAGTTCCTCAAGTTGATTTAGTTGCTTATAAGGATACTATGAAAGGATGGAATTTAGAGTTAAAATTAACTAACTTTAAACTTGCCCCAGAAACGGTTAACCAAAGTAGCAAAATTAATGAAGGTCATGCTCATTTATATATTAATGACAAAAAAATAACTAGAATTTATAGCAATTGGTATTATCTAGGAAATTTATCTCCAGGCAGTAATAAAATAACTGTTACTCTAAATACGAATAAGCACGAAGATTTAGTTAGTAATAATCAGATGATTATGGATACAGAAATAATTGAAGTTACAGCACAAAAATAGCAATAAGCATTCAGCTATTAGCAGTCAGCTCTTCCTGCGGAATGCTACGCCAACAGCTTTTTCATAAATCATAAAAATAAATCATAAAAGAAGTAAGTATTTGTTTAACTGCGACGACATTATCAGGTAACGAATCTGATAGATGACGGCTGAATAGTTACTAATTTACTTCTCCTTTGCAAAAATCAAAATATATAAACCTTGTCCACTAGAAGGATTAAAAACAACATCAGTTTGACTTAATTCCCATCCATCTTTTCCTGCTTCGTTTAAAGCTGTTGTATATCTATCTCTTTCTTCATTACTTTGGGGAAAACCAAATTGATATTCAACTTTATATTCATATTTTTTCCCCCTACCTTGACTTAACTTATATGAATTTATAGACTCAATTGTTGACTCTGTTTTTCCTTCAACTTCAGGGATATAAGTTGCCAAAGTTTGACTAGGTGAAAAAATTAATCCTATAGCTAGGAAAATAATCGCTATATTCAGAACAATTAAATTAATAAGTATAAGTTTATTTATATTCGAGTCTCTCATATCACCTTTCGTATTTTGATACAAAAATTGAGATTTTAGTCACTTTTGTAGATTAAGTTGAGGGAAGTTAGCGCAAGTTTATCCAGTCAATAAATCCAAGAAATAATATCGGGATTTTCACAAGGTATGATGTACATAAACGATCCCCCTAAATCCCCTTTAAAAAGGGGGAATGTTAATATAAAATCCGGGTAATTACTATATCCAAGTCATTGCGACTGGAACGGAGTGGAAGGAAGCAATCTCAGGCTTTTAGGAGATTGCTTCCTATCGTCGCAATGACGACTATTCAACCGGATTAT
>JBFRWR010000423.1:0-16754 GCA_051439685.1 Trichodesmium sp. | reverse complement strand
CCAGTGCAAGCTTGAATACCTGCTGCTTTGAGGTTTTTCACAGTTTCAACTCGGTCATTCCAGCTATGAGTCGTGACAATTTCCGGGTAAAAATTCTCAGAGGCTTCCAAATTATGATTGTAGCGGGTTACTCCTGCCTCTGCTAATGCTTGAGCTTGTTCTGCCGTTACTTCTCCCAAAGCACAACAAGGCTTAATATTAGTTTCAGCAATAATGTGTCTTACTGTAGCCAGAATTTGCTCAAACTCTTTAGACTTAGGACTATCATACTTAATACCTCTACCTTGAGAAACTAAGCAAAATCTTCTAGCTCCACCTGCTTCTGCTGCCTTTGCTTGAGCCAAGATTTCCTCAGTAGATTTGAGGCCATAAATAGGGGAAGCTTCTCCAGGATGATGAGCTGACTGGGAACAGAAGCTACAATTTTCTGAACAGGCTCCAGATTTGACATTAATGATGCTGCACAAGTCTACTATATTACCACAACAAGATTGACGAACTTTATCTGCAGCTTCACAGAGTAAAAGTATATCTTCTTGTTCTGCAATCTGAGTAAGTGTCATAGCCTCTTCTCGACTAAGACGATATCCAGAAATAATTTGCCTGGCTAAATTATCTAGCCATTGCTCTAACTGGTTGCTTGTCTCTGGTAAAGATAGGAAAGCTTTGGTATTTGTTTCTGTATTGGTTGATAGGGGTGCTTGAACCACGACTAACTTTGTAATTATATTGTTTGATAAGATTGAATTTTACCATTTTTCAGATATATTTTCATGTTCATGGAATTAATTAGGGGAGGCGCATACCCTGATTTTTTGGTAAAATTTTCCAATTTTCATTTCTATTTTTTAATATTGCTGCTTGAAGATTTTTGACTGGGAAAATACCTTCAAACTGAATCGGGGGTAAGGGAAATACGTCAAAATACTCAAAAAGTTTCAAACCTAGATATATCAACAAACTGCCTAAAATAGCAATAATCAGGACTTAGGTCATTTCAGTTATCAGTTATCAGTAGAGAGTGAACCTCCGACTAAACTCGGAGGCTTGAAATACTAAGTTAAATATTTTTTTCATCCCCTATCCAAGGGGAGGTGCATACCCTCTTTTTTTTTGGTAAAGCTACTATATATAAACTTCAAAAACTATAACATTATAGTTTTTAACGCTATATATATTGTCTCTGCGTAACTCCTAAATAAAATCACAACTCTTCCCTATTTCCTATAGCAATCCTATTTTAGTTGTAATATTTTCCTGGTGGCTAGGAGTCAGTCCTCAGTCCTCATAAGTCGGAATTTTCAAGGTTTTCAGCCCAGAAAAACTATTATAAAAACTATTACCCGGTAATTAATAATTAATAATTATTAATTAAATAATTCAACATGATTAGCCGACCCTTTCAAGGGGAAAAAAAATAAATTTTTGCCTTAGCTTGTGAATCCTCTCCCTAAAGGGGAGAGGTAATTATCAATTATCAATTATCAATTAATGAAGACCTATTTAGGATTGCTATAGTACCTATCGTTATTTCATTTATCACTAAGGATTTTTTAACTTTTTTTTTACCTATTCTTTACCTATTTTTAACCTTAGTATGTTCAACTGTCACTTATTGTATCTATATGTTTCAAGTCAATATCAAACTTTATAGTTATGCTACCTAGTATCAATTTTAGTCAAATAATTCGTAATACTTCTAAAGTATCCCTAGTAGCCTTAACAGTTGGTTTAGCTACTACAGTTGCTGGGGTGAAGTACAGTCTCGCTCAGAAAGTCAACCTTGTAGGTGCAGGTGCATCTTTTCCAGCTCCCCTATATCAGCGTTGGTTTGCTGATATAAGAGATAGTCGTTCTGATATTGGGGTAGATTATCAATCAGTGGGTAGTGGAGCTGGTGTGGAAAGATTTACTCAAGAATTGGTAGATTTCGGAGCTTCTGATGTGGCAATGAAAGACGATGAAATTGCCGCAGTAGGTAGAGGAGTAATAATGCTCCCCATGACAGCAGGTAGTATTGTATTAGCTTATAACGTACCAGGTGTATCCGATCTGAAATTATCCAGAGAAGTTTATGTAGATATCCTTCTGGGTAAAATTACAAACTGGAACGACTCAAAAATTGCTGCTATTAATTCTGGCGTGAGTCTACCAGACTTACCAATAACTGTAGTTCACCGTTCTGATGGTAGTGGAACGACAGGAGTTTTTACCAAGCATCTAAGTGCTATTAGTCCAGAGTGGAAACAAAAAGTAGGGGAAGGTAAAACCGTTCAATGGCCAACGGGAATAGGTGGTCAGAAGAATGATGGTGTAGCTGCTGGAATTCGTCAAACTGAGGGTGCCATAGGTTACATTGAGTTTGGTTTTTCTAAGAATGCTGGTCTTCCTACTGCAGCTCTGGAAAATCAATCTGGTAATTATGTTAAAGCTTCTTTAGATTCTGCAAAGGCTACTCTCGCAGCAGTAAAGTTACCAGGAAATCTTCGTGCTTTTATTAGTGATCCTGAAGGTGGTAATTCTTATCCTATTGTTACTTATACTTGGATGCTGATTTATGGTAAATATGATGATCCAGCTAAAGCTCAAGCTATAGAAAAAATGATCGAATATGGGTTAAATGATGGGCAAAAGGTAAGTGCTGATTTAGGTTATATTCCACTGCCTGATAATGTTCGTCAAACAGTTGCAAAAGCAGCGGATAAAATTAGTTCAGGCTATCAAATTAGTCTCAAGTAAAAGTAGACTTTTTATTTTTAATAATACCGCGATTAATCCAATTTTGAATACCTGATAGGATGAGGTTAATCGCGTCTATTAATTCTTGATAATTTTATCTATAGCAATATAGCAATTCCCATACAGGTGAGGTACAAAATTCCTGTGTTTTAGGGAATAGGGAATAGGGAGTAGGGAGTAGGGAGTAGGGAGTAGGGAAGATAAAGAAATGAGGAATAAAAAGTCAGAAAAACAACTCTACTTCACGTTTCTTGAGAAACGCTATATGATTTTAATTGTGAGATATTTGGAAATTTTTAGGGAAAAGGGAACGCTTAACTGGGAACAGGGAAGAAGAAAAAAATGTATTTTTAAGTATGATAAATCGTATTTTCCATACTTTTAAGGAACATCCCAATTCTCACATCTGATTCCTGATTGCTATACCAAGTTAGTATACCTAAATAGATAATTCATATAGACATCCCCGATCATCAAAAATCACATCAATTATCTTACAGAAACTATCAATTATTCTCGCCCTACTCCCTAGCTTAAAAATGGTATATTTTTCATAATTAATGGTAAGTTATCGGACAAAATAGACTGGGGAAGAAGGTGGATAAAAAAGTAGAAATCAGAAACATTCAATCTCATCTTTTAATTTTCTCAACTAAATCTTAGAGACTGTTTGTCAAACAAGTATTAAGAGAGCTTAGAGTGACTGAAATCTAAAAGAGGTAAGACTTCAAAAGGTTAAAATCTGCTAAATATCCAGAGGTGGAAAGATACATACTATTCCTATATTTTTAAGTGACAAATAGTTGTCTTAATTTCTGATTACCTGTTCCCTGTTCCCAGTTAAGTGTTCCCTATCTCCTTATTTATATTTCCTGATACATTCAATCTCTTAGAGATGTTGGCCTAATATTTACATTCTTCAATCAAAATAATAACCTTTCCTTAACCTCAATCTGTTAAACTTTCGTCTATTCTTTTCTGTAAATTGGTCTTTGGAGAAATATAGAAACCTGATAGTTATGCAATTTAATCTTAATCTTGCTCGGATAACTCGTATTACTGCCAAAGTATCAGCAGTAGTCTTAACATTTGGTATAGCTGCCTGTGGTGGTGGTGGTGATACTGGCACAGGTGGTGGTCAAGTAAACCTCGTGGGAGCTGGAGCTTCTTTCCCATCACCTATATACCAGCGTTGGTTTCAAGACCTAAGCACCAGTGACCCTAACTTACAGGTAGATTATCAGTCAGTGGGTAGTGGAGCGGGTGTTGAGAGATTTACTCAAGAATTGGTAGATTTTGGTGCTTCTGATGTAGCAATGACAGATGAGGAAATTGCTAAAGTCGGTCGGGGCGTTATTTTACTACCAATGACTGCAGGTAGTATTGTTTTAGCTTACAACTTGCCGGATGTTTCTGGTCTGAAGCTTTCTAGAGAAGTTTATGTGGATATATTGCTAGGTAAAATTACTAACTGGAATGATCCGAAAATAGCTGCAATTAATCCTGATATAACTCTGCCAGACCGATCTATTACAGTTGTGTATCGTTCTGATGGTAGTGGTACAACTGGAGTTTTTACTAAGCATTTGAGTGCTATTAGTCCAGAATGGAAAGAGAAAGTAGGAGAGGGTAAAACTGTTCAATGGCCAGTAGGTATTGGTGGGGCTAAGAATGATGGTGTAACTGCTGGAATTCGTCAAAGTGAGGGAGCAATAGGTTACGTTGAGTATGGTTATGCTAAGACTGCTGGTCTGAATATGGCTTCTTTAGAAAATAGTTCAGGTAAGTATATAGAACCTACTTTTGAATCAGCATCAGCAACTTTAGGAGCGGTAACATTACCTGAGAATCTACGAGCTTTTATTACCGATCCAGAAGGGGATAATTCTTATCCAATTGTAACTTATACATGGATGCTTGCTTATGGTGAATATGCTGATGCAGGTAAAGCTACAGGTATCGAAAAAATGATTGAATTTGGCTTAAATGAAGGTCAAAAAGTTAGTTCTGAGTTAGGATATATTCCTTTACCAGATAATGTACGTCAAAAAGTTCTTGAAACTGCCGATAAAATTAGTGCAGATTACAGCATGACTCTGAAATAGTATGACAATAAGTAGGTAAGTGAAAAAAATTACAACTACGTCATTGCGACGGTCGCGGCGTGCAGAAGGAAGCAATCTCAAGGGTTTCAACTGCTTTAAAATTTTTTTACATAGTGATGTTTATTCGCGCCTACTTACTTAATTTTTATTATTTAATAATTCTGAATTCAGATTTTACTGGATTCGGAATTATGAATTTACTAGCTATCAAATTTTAAATCTCTACGTCAGTCTAGGATTCAAAAAAACTGACAAGAAAATTCTAGATTTGAGTCATCAGAAAAATAAAATCTATTCTACTTTTATTTAATTCAAGATTGAAGTGGTATAAGCTAAAAAATAAGCCTTTCTAAAATCCATGTGTTTTACTCAATTATTACTGAAAAAGGTATAGACATATTTAGAATTACAACAACTAAATAAAGGTAAAAAAACTATATGGTTGCACAGTCTAGTATTCAAAACAACACTCGGTCTCGGAGTGATACAGAAAAAAAGTTTGATAATGGTTTTATTAATCTAACTAAAGTCTTTGCTTGGGGTATCGCAGCTATTCTCATATTGATGGCTTTAACAATAGCTAGGCAAGCAATACCTGCTCTGAATGAATTTGGTTTTAGCTTTCTATTGAAAAGTGTTTGGAATCCTGTTGCTAATGATGGGCTAGGCGATTATGGTGCATGGCCAATGATTGTGGGAACTTTAGTTAGTTCAGTTTTGGCTCTGTTTATTGCAGTTCCTTTAGGTCTTGGTACAGCAATATTTTTAAGTGAGAATTTTATCCCTGAAAAAATTAGTATTCCATTGACTTTTATGGTGGAATTACTAGCAGCTATTCCTAGTGTAGTTTACGGTTTATGGGGTATTTATGTTTTACTTCCTTTACTGGAACCAGTAGAAGCTTTTTTTGGTAATTATTTTGGCTGGATACCAATTTTTTCTATTCCTGATGGTGTTCGTGCAGGTGGTCCGGGAATGTTCCCTGCAGTTATTGTTTTATCAATTATGATTTTACCAATTATTACTGCAATTTCTCGTGATTCTCTTGCTAGTTTACCCCCTGAATTACGACAAGCTTCTCTAGGTTTAGGTGCTACTCGTTGGGGAACTATTATTAGGGTATTAATTCCTGCTGCTTTTTCTGGAATTGTTGGTGGTGTAATGTTAGGTTTGGGTCGAGCAATGGGAGAAACTATGGCTGTAACAATGTTAATTGGTAATGCTAATTCGATTAGAACTACTCTTTTTGCTCCAGCTAATACTATTGCTTCTTTGATGGCAAATCAATTTGCTGAAGCTTCTGGTTTACAACTTTCTGCTTTGATGTATACAGGGGTAATTTTGTTTGTTTTAACTTTCCTTGTAAATATATTAGCTAATTGGGTTGTTAATCAAATTAAAGCAAAGTATTAGACTGCAGTCAGGGAATAGGGAATAGGGGTATGAAATTGACGCTCAATTACTTATCGATCAGGGAGTAAGAAAAATAAGGAAAGTAAGTATAGATAAATAATCAAAGGTATTAATATCTTAGTTATTCAAGGAGATTAATTAGCCATTTGATTTAAGTTAATAAATTCAAAGTCTATTACTTAAACTGATAGTTATGATTTATAATTACAGCTTTAGTTAAAATTTAGTTTGAATTACAAAATACTAGATTTTTTTCTGATTTAACTTTATCTAATCTAATGAACAGACAAATATATAGCCAATTCCAAGTATATGAAGTACAAATATTAACAATTAAATCTTTCTAGTGCGGGCATCTTGCCCGCAACTGGTGTACCTTATCAAGGTAGAATCACCTGTAAATACTTCTATATAACTACTAATTTTGATGCTCATATTATCTTGAATTTATTATGGTAAATCCAACCTACAATCCCGAATCTTCTGACTTTACTATTAATCTCAAAAGGAATCCGAAAAGACCAAGAGAAATCTTTAATAAAGTGATGACTGTATTATCAGGTAGTTGCATAGTCATCACTCTTATCCCTCTATTTGCTGTATTAACTTATGTTTTGATTAAAGGAGCAGCTCGTCTAAACTTAGATTTATTTACGAAATTACCTCCTGCTGCAGGTCAAACAACAGGGGGTATTGCTAATGCTATTTTAGGCACAATGATGGTAGTAGCAATTGCTAGTTTAATTGCTGTACCTTTTGGCATTTTCGCAGCAGTTTATTTATCAGAATTTAGTGATGAAGAAACTGCCCGCCCAATTCGATTTGCTACTAATGTTTTGAGTGGTGTACCATCAATTATTGCTGGGGTATTTGCCTATAGTTTATTGGTTTTAACTATGGGTAAATTTTCAGCATTTGCTGGAGGGGTTGCTTTATCCATTTTGATGTTACCAACTATTATCAGGACAACTGATGAAGCTTTACAAATAGTTCCTAGAGATATTAGGTGGGCATCTGTAGGAGTGGGTGCTTCTAATTATCAGACTGTTTTACAAATAGTTTTACCTGCTGCTTTACCAGGTATTATCACAGGAATTACTCTGGCTATTGCTCGTGCTGCTGGAGAAACAGCTCCTTTACTTTTTACTGTAGTTTATTCTAATAATTGGCCTCGTGGTCCGTTTGCTCCGACAGTACCATCTTTGGCATATTTAGTATATGAATTTGCCCGTAGTTTTGATGTGGTTTTACAAGAGTTTGCTTGGGCGGGTTCTTTGGTTTTGGTTTTATTGGTTTTAATTACCAGTATTCTTTCTCGTTGGGCAACCAGTCAGAAGAAGTTTTGATTTAAGCTTTCAGCATTTACTGTCATAGAATTGTCTGGTTTGACAACTTAAACTCTTTGTTTTTCTATTTCAATTCTCTGGTTGAAAATCTAGTGGAAGTTAAAAGAGCTTTTGCTTCATTTATGAAAAAGCACGCCTTGCTGAATCCTTACCCAATTATTTAATTATTAATTATTAATAATTAAATAATTATGGTTTACAGCCTCCCCTTGGATAGGGGAAAAAAAGAAATGATATTTCCCGATATTCAATTCCGTAACGGTTTTAACCAGAGGTAATTATTAATTATCAATTAATGAATTAATACCTTAAAAAAAAAGCTGACTGCTGACTGCTAATAGCTGTTTAACTACATAATTAAAATAATTTTTAGACTAAATAAATTTGGAGGTCATATTTGATGCCAGAGTTTCAACTAAATCTTTCTAAACAAAATTCTACACCTGCTATTGCAGTAGAAAATGTTAGTATTTTTTACGGAGATTTTAAAGCTGTAAAAGATGTTTCGATGGAAGTTCCTAAGAATAAAGTAACTGCTTTTATCGGACCTTCGGGTTGTGGTAAAAGTACATTATTGCGATGCTTTAATCGTCTCAATGATTTGATTAGTATTTTCCATCTAGAAGGTCGTATTCTTTATCATAATCAAAATATTTATGACCCAGATATTGACCCTGTAGAAATTCGCCGTCGCATCGGAATGGTGTTCCAAAAGCCTAATCCTTTTCCTAAGTCAATTTATGATAATATTGCTTATGGGGTAAGAATTAATGGTTTGGCTAAATCTAAGGAAGAAATGGATGAGATAGTTGAGCGATCGCTACGACAGGCTGTTTTATGGGATGAGGTTAAGGATAAATTGGGGCAAAGTGGTTTTGCTTTGTCGGGAGGTCAACAACAACGTTTGTGTATTGCTCGTGCAGTTGCTGTTAGTCCTGATGTTGTTTTAATGGATGAACCTTGTGCTTCTCTTGACCCTATTTCTACTATAAAGGTAGAGGAGTTAATTAATGAGCTTAAGGAAAATTATACGATTATTATTGTTACTCATAATATGCAGCAGGCAACTAGGGTGGCAGATGTAACTGCCTTTTTTAATGCTAAAGCTCAAGAAGGTGGTAAACGTTTCGGTTATTTGGTGGAATTTGATGAAACTCACAATATTTTCCAAAATCCAAAGGAAGAAGCTACTCAACAATATGTAAGTGGTCGTTTTGGGTAAAATTCA
This sequence comes from Trichodesmium sp., assembly GCA_051439685.1. Classification (GTDB taxonomy): domain Bacteria; phylum Cyanobacteriota; class Cyanobacteriia; order Cyanobacteriales; family Microcoleaceae; genus Trichodesmium. The sequence goes on along the minus strand of JBFRWR010000423.1, from coordinate 7,923 downwards.
TAATGAGGGAGGAAGGAGTAGGGAGTAGGGAGTAGATTTTTTGGGAATTTATCTTGTGCTTTCTACTTTCTGCTTTATGATTTCTAGTTCGATAGAACTTGTTTGATATCTTTGAGGTTTGTTTTCTTTTCTACAACGTTGGTGATATAGCTGTCGCACTTGCTCCTCCTTTCGTTTCGCTCCCCGTTTCATGTTGCGCAGCGAAAGCAGAAGGTCGCCCTATCGCTGAAAAACAATAGTATTTTTAGTTGAATAAAAAGTCATGCGTATAGGCGAACAACCCCCAACAAGATTTATGATATCACACTTTTTGTGAGGATGCAATCAACAATTCTTTGTCATGGCGATTTTTTTTATTGGTTTTCAGAAAATGAAAATAGATATTTTTTTTTGTCTTCTATTGCGCAGAGAGTAATAGTCATTTCATCTGCTGAAGCACCCGAAGTCGGTGGATGGAAAATTCTTCTATTGCGCAGAGAGTAATAGTAGTTTCATCTGCTGAAGCTCCCGGAGTCGGCGGATGGAAAATTCTTCTATTGCGCAGAGAGTAATAGTCGTTTCATTTGCTAAAGCTCCCGGAGTCGGCAGATGGAATTTTTTCCTCTTCTATTGCGTAGAGAGTAATAGTCATTTCATTTGCTGAAGTACCCGGCGCTGGAGGATAGAATTTTTTCCTTTTGTTGCGTAGAGAGAAATAGTAGTTTTATTTGCTGAAGCTCTCGAAGTCGGTGGATGGAATTTTTTTGTCTTCTATTGCGTATAGAGGAATAGTCGTTTCATCTGCTGAAGCTCCCGGAGGTGGATGATGGAATTTTTTCCTTCTATTGCGCAGAGAGTAATAGTCGTTTCATTTGCTGAAGCTCCCGGAGTCGGCGGATGAAATTTTTTTCTTCTATTGCGTAGAGAGCAATAGTCGTTTCATTTGCTGAAGCTCCCGGAGGTGGATGATGGAATTTTTTCCTCTTCTATTGCGTAGAGAGCAATAGTCGTTTCATTTGCTGAAGCTCCCGGAGTCGGCGGATGAAATTTTCCTCTTCTATTGCGTAGAGAGTAATAGTCGTTTCATTTGCTGAAGCTCTCGGAGGTGGGGGATGAAAATTCTTCTATTGCGTAGAGAGAAATAGTAGTTTCATTTGCTGAAGCTCTCGGAGTCGGAGGATGGAATTTTTTCCTTTTATTGCGCAGAGAGAAATAGTAGTTTCATTTGCTGAAGCTCTCGGAGTCGGAGGATGGAATTTTTTCCTTTATATTGGAACAAGGTTCAGTTAAGACGAAAACTCCTATGATATAAAATCATGAGATAGGCTTTTCAGACTACAGAATTGTAACTTTTTAGCCTGAGAAAGGTTATATACAAATTTATGAAAAATTCGGATCGGCTAAATTTAGGTCATTTTTCTCGATTTGCACTAAACCAAGTTTTTCTCGGCAACGTTCAATATATAAACCAGCAATATTATCAGTAAAATTTTTCCTTTTTACCTGTTGAAAATATTCTAATGCTGCTGCATACTTACCATTTTTCCAACCTTTCATTCCTTTGTTAAAGATTGAGATAGTTGTAATTTTTTTTTGTTCAATAATTTTATTTTCCGTACCGAGTAATTCATAAATATTGACGGGTTTTTGTTTGCCACGCAGAGTCAAATTATCTATCCATCTATAATAAATTGTTTCACAACAACTCTGATAATTATCTTGATTATTTTTACTCTGATTAGCTAAATTTTCTGGGATATTAATACTACTATATTGACTTTGTATTTGTTTTCTAGGTTGATAGTTATTTTGTAGTCTTTCTATTTCAGAAATGACTTGCTCACTGACAATAATTGAACATCCATAAGTCTTAGTTAAACTTTCTAAACGCGATGCAGTATTAACTACATCTCCAATGACTGTAGAATCCATTCTTTTTTCAGAACCCAAAGTACCGATAACACCAATACCTGTATGAATCCCAATACCAATTTTTACAGGTTCCCTCAGATTATACTGTTGATAATTAGTATTAAATTTTTGCAAATTTTCTTGCATCATTACAGCAGCTTTCAACGCATTAAAACAATGACATTCATGCTTATCAAATACTGCCATAATTGCATCACCTAAAAATTTATCTATAAATCCTTGATTGGCAGAAATACAACCACTCATTTCCTGAAAAAAAGAATTTAACCATTTAAAAGTATCTCTGGCATTTTGAGTTTCAGCTATTGCTGTAAATCCTCTAATATCACAAAATAAAACTGTTAATTCCTCTTCTACAACATCACCAAGTTGAATTGAATCTAATCCTTCTGGAGCGATTCTTGATAAAAATTGCTCCGGTACAAACAATCGAAATTTCTCTGATAAAAGCTGATTAATGCGCAATGCAGCTGATAGTTGTAAATTATTTTTTTCATCTGATTTTTGATTAGTTTCAGATTGAGTAGCTTGGGAACGCATTTTATTAAGCTGCAAAATATTAGCTACTTTTGCCGTAAGTAGGCGACTATTAAATGGCTTGGTAATATAGTCATCTCCCATCAATTCTAAACCTTTTAATTTAGATTGTTCATCATCTAAAGCTGTGAGAAAAATTACAGGTGTTGTCTGTAATTTAGGATTTTGACGAAGACGACTACAAACTTCAAATCCATCAATTTCGGGCATCATTATATCTAGTAAGATTAAATCAGGTGGAGATTTACTAGCAATTTCTAGTGCTTCTTGACCGCCGTTTGCTGAGATAGTTGTATAGCCTTCTAATGTTAATAGTTCTTCTAATAAAAAGACATTATTTGGCTCGTCATCTACTATCAGAATACATACCTGTTTGTTTGACATATAATTTAGTAATATTTATCAATTATGGCAAACTAAACTTATTCAGTGATTTTTTCAGTTTTAAGTTCAGTTTTATATGGTGCTACTTGAATCGGGAATAGGGAATAGGGAATAGGGAATAGGGAGTAGCAGACTTTTAAAGGGTTCTAGGATTTAGAAATCTCCTAACCAATTAATGTAGTTCTATAATATTAAAAATTAGTGCAAGATGTGAGTAAAAAGTAAAAATTAGGTATAGCAATCTGCGCATAGGTTGCGGGTAATTAAAAAGTAAATAAAAAATTTTAAACTCCTACCTATTCCCTGTTCCCTGTTCCCTAAAAAGCAGTAAGATTTTTGCCGCGAATAAGATAGGATTGCTATAGATAAAAAGAAAATTTGATAAATTCTATTTGTCTCACCTGATAGCTAATTCTCAGAGATTGTTTGATCATCTAAAGATATACCCCAATTAATTATAAATTCTATATAGCTAGGGCAACTATAATGTTTACTATTCTTAGTTTAGCTTTTGATTTTAGAGAAAATATAACTTTTGACTTAATCTACCAAGTCTTTACAAGATAATCATCAATTTTGTCTGTACTTTAAGTATGTTTATTTTTGACAAATTTGCGTCTATATGATAAAGATGCTGAATTATTGTGTCTTAAGACATCAGCAACTCAGACAAAATTCAACTTATTCTCAGACTAGCAGAATCTGCATAAATACTGCTCAATCTCTTGATGGTTTACAAGTAATATCATGTACTTTAATATTGTTTGTCTAAACCTTTAGGAAATACTCACCCAATTTTGATATTTTGGCGTTAGTTATTTGAGGTATGATATCCTTGCCGGATAAAAGCGGGAATCAAAAACTTTCTCGTTCTACTACTCTTTCTTCTTCTTTCTTTCCTCCTGACTCCTGACTCCTGACTCCTGACTCCTAAATAGAGTTTGCTGAAAAAGTATTTTTGCAGGAGCGGGGGAGTAGGGGAGTTTAGGGGAGTAATTTTGTTGCTCCACTCTTGCCGAAAATACACTCTTTTTTGAGCATCAAGCAGCTCAAAAATAGGTGCTTTTTCCCAACCTCAAAAGGTGCTTACCTTGATCTGTAAATGCTTTTAGATTTAATCAGCAATTCCTAAATAATTAGGGTTGGCGCTCATAAGTCTTTTTCAGGAGTAGGGGAGCGGGGGAGTAGGAGAGTTTAGGGGAGTAATTTTGTTGCTCCACTCTTGCCGAAAATACACTCTTTTTTGAGCATCAAGCAGCTCAAAAATAGGTGCTTTTTCCCAACCTCAAAAGGTGCTTACCTTGAGCTGTAAATGCTTTTAGATTTAATCAGCAATTCCTAAATAATTAAAATTAATATCATACACTAATTCACCAACGCTGACATTTTTTATTCTTTCCAATTTGCTTCTTTAATCTCTATAGATAACTAAACCGTTGTTCTTTGTTGAAATTATTAATTAAAGATATTAATTAGAGACTGTTTGTCAAATAAGTATTAAGAAAGCGAATAGTTACTAAAATCTAACAAGTGGTGGTAATTTCAATTCTTGAAATTTGGTATATAGCGTTTTCATTTGAAATGCGGAAACCTAGTTCTATTAAAAAGGGAAAAGGGAACACTTAACTGGGAAGAGTAAAGAAGGGAAAACATAATTAAATACTAGCTTTTCACAAAAATTAGTAGGTACTAAAGACAAGATTTTTATGATCAAAAAACTGAGTCTAGATTTACATCTCATTTGAAAATACTATAGAGAAATATTTATTACCGAATAATGATTAAATAATTCTGGTTTAAAGCCTCTATTAGGGGAAAAAAGGAAATAATATTTCCTGATATTCAATTCCGTAACGGTTTTAACCAGAGGTAATTATCAATTATCCATTATCCATTATCAATTAATAAAATATATTCCCAGATTTTTAACTGACAAATAGTTTTCGAGTATTTCGTAAGGATTCAGCACTCAGGAATCATCTAATAGCTTCATTACAATTAGAGTTGATAACTAGAGCTAGTCGCTATTGTGCTTCAATTCTCTGGTTAAAAATATAGTAGTATAGTAGAAATTCAGCAAATGTTTACTTTATTGATTAAAAAGCTGTTAGCTAATAGCTCAATCCTTAGCAAAAAATTAAGGTATAAAGCCTCTCCATAAATGGAGAAATAAGGAAAAAAAAATCATTTTAGTCAATCCTCTTCTTTATCAGACTAGGTAATTATTAATTATTAATTGTTGAAAGTATTTATTCCTCCCTATCCCCTATTCCCTAAACTATAATTATCAAAAAATTAATTCAGTAAAATATTACTAAATTTGATCAAGCACTAACCAAAGAATTTACAGTTTCAATCATATTTTGAATATTCAAAGGTTTACTCAAATAAGCTGATGCACCAACTTCTAAACATTTTTCTCGATCGCCAGTCATTGCCATAGCAGTTACAGCAATAACTGGTACAGATTTCCATAAAGAGTGAGCCTTAAGTTCTTTAATTAATTCTAACCCATCAACTTCTGGCAACTGAATATCCATCAAAATTAAACTAGGTATATTTGGAGCAGTAACTAAAGGAGAATGAATCGTATCTAACATAGTTTGACCATCACTAATTAACTCAACTGAATAACCCTCTAACTCTAAGACTTCAGAAATTAAAAGTTGGTTATAAGGTTGATCTTCAACAATCAAAACCCTAGTAGATTTTTGACTGTCTATTTCTTTGTCTTCCTCACCTTTTGCAGATGTTTGAAAACCTACTTCAGGCTCAGAATTAGTAACTAATTCTACTCGCATTTCTGTCAATGGCAACCAAACCCGGAAAGTGCTTCCTTGACTAACAGTAGAATTTAAAGAAACTGTTCCTCCATGTAATTCAGCCAACTTTTTCGTCAAAACCAGACCTAAACCCGTGCCTTCATGTTTTCTAGACAAAGAAGAGTCTACCTGTTCAAAAGGTTTAAATAAACTTTTCCATCTATCTTCTGGAATCCCAATTCCAGAATCTTTTACTTCTAGACATAGATAAGGTGTACTAGAATTAATCGGTGAACAATCAGGTCGATAATCATCCTGAATCTGACTCCCATAAGCTAACCTTCCACTTAGCTTAACTTCTCCCCCTTCCGGTGTAAACTTAACAGCATTAGACAGTAAATTAATAATTATTTGCCTAACTCTACGCTCATCCAAAAAAACAGTAGATATACGATAATCTAATTCCAAAGACAAAGCCAATCTTTTTTTATCAGCTCGTGACTGAATCATCCTGATAGAATCAGAACAAACTTCGTGAATATTAATTTCTGCCAAATTTAGGTCTGTTTTCCCAGCTTCAATTTTGGATAAATCAAGAATGTCATTAATTAGTTGTAATAGATGCAGACCACTTTTTTGAATTAGTCTCACCTGATTAAGTTGGCGATCGCTTAACTTCTCCGATATTTGTCGTTGTAATAAATCAGAAAATCCCAAAATACTATTAAGTGGAGTTCTCAATTCATGTGACATAGAAGCTAAGAACTCAGACTTTAATTGAGAAGAACGCTCTAATTCTTCATTTATGCGACGTAGACGTTCTTGAGACTGTGCCCTTTCTATGGCCACCCCCAAACTACGACAAGCAGCAAACAACATATCTTGGTGGGTAGTGTCTTGCAAATTTCGCAAGTTACGAGATTCTAGAGTTAAAACACCAATAATTGCTCCATCTGTAGCTGGAATCGGAAAAATACCTAGTTGGCCAATCCCTGGATGACGAAATCCTGGTATAGAATTAGGATGATTAGCATAATCTTCAACATATGCAGGTTTTCTCGTCTCTACTACTTCCCATAAAATTCCTTGACCATAGGGAATACCCTGTTTTAGCACACCTTCCATTTCCTCTACTGCTTCACCGTAAGTAGCGATAAATTGAGAGCTAATTTCATTTGAAATTGAACCTGCTTGACGATTTTCTCCTTCCCCACTGATAACCTTAACATCTCCAAAAGCAGCATTCATTACTTCTACAAGATAATTAAGGGCAAATTGGGCAATTACTCTAATGCTATCTGAGTATTGGAGTCTTTCGTTCAAACCTAAGAGAAATCTTAATCTCCTTAATTCATCATTGAGACTCGCTTGAGATCTTTGATATATACTTACATCTCTAAAAGTTAATAAATGACTTCCATCTGATGTGAGAGTGCAGTCTACTTTGAGACAGATATTATTAGGTTGTTTAATGTATAATGGATATTTTTTTGTTTCTGTACTAAGTAGACAGTTTTTTAGTTGTTGAGATTGTTCAGTTGATAGATAACCTTGAGCAACTATTTCGGCAAAGATAATATCGCTATGAGGCTTTTGAGTTAGCCACTCTGGCAATAATCCCCAAATTTCACTAAGTTTTTGATTAAATAAAATTAAGTGATTAGATTGATCAAATAAGGCTATTGCATTATCTATTTGATTAAGAATAAGTTCTTGCTCTTCTCTCAATTTTTTTAAATTTACTTCTAAATCTTCCATTTATGTGTAGGTATATTTTAATCATTGCCAATTAGCGAATTAAATAAGAAGACAAACAAATACTTCTTCATATAAGTTTACATTTGAATTTGTTTATTGATAGTGATACTGATTATATTAGTTTTGTGATGTTAAACACAATAAGTAAATTGTCCTAAGCAGGTACAGAAAATTAATTAAACATCTAGACAAGTTGATTTTTTCCTTCTGAAAATCCCAGAAAATTTAGATATAGTTAAATCATCTTATTTATAGCAATCCTATTTTATTCGTGGCAAAAATCTTACTGCTTTTTAGGGAACAGGGAACAGGTAAGAGTTTCAACTTTTTTATTTACTTTTTAATTACCCTAACCTATTTAGGATTGCTATATAGAACCCCTAACAGTATCTTTGCAAAAGTGAGGATTAGGAGACAGGAGACAGGAGACAGGAGACAGGAGGCGCGGAGGCGCGGAGTCAGGAGTCAGAATTTCGGTGAAATAGAATAGGGAAAAAAGTATAAAAATAGCCCCTTGCTTCATCATCTCCCCATCTCTCCAGCTAATTTTTTAGAGATACTGTTAGGGCTT
>JBFRWR010000422.1:0-6137 GCA_051439685.1 Trichodesmium sp. | reverse complement strand
AAAACATCATAGAAGCTCAGTAAAACTACTTAAGTGATCGCCAAAAAATGTGTTTTTTCATACATTTTTCTCCCGAAAAAGCCGAAGTAAGACTTACCCATAACTTGTCAATTTTGTCAAGTTTTATGTTAAGAAAGATGTGGGTAAAGCATAGCTTACAAAGGGGGGCAGCGGGGATATAAAACTATACTCCGTTTGTGAGCTTTGTTAATTTTAATGAACGCAGTATGAAACAGATGAATTTGCTGATATCTTTTATAGGGGTAAAGTTTGGTAAAATCTTAAAAATAGTAGATAATATTTGCCAAAATCTAAGACACCAAAAAACTGTTAAATTAACCTTACAAAGGAGAGAAAATATGCCAATTCCACAAATTTATAATCGGGATGTTTTTATTCTAATAGATCGTAGTGGTTCTATGACAATATCTGATGCTACGACAGGTAGCAAAAATCGCTGGCAATATCTTCAAGAAACTGTACAAGGTCATGTGTTTGAAATTTTGTCTGAACAAGATGATGATTATGGAACTATTTGTGATGAAGTAACTCTATATTTTTTCAATAGAAATCAACAACCTACTAAAACTATTTATCTCAGAGACGCTGCTCAAGTACAATCTGCTTTTAAAGAAAATAAACCAGGGGGAGCGACTTATATTGCTCCGACTTTAAATGAGGCAATATCTCAGTGGTTTTCTAATCGAACTGATGATAAAGGTGCTTTTATAATTATCTATACTGATGGTCAAATTGATGATAATCAAGAGTTTATTAATGTTATTGGTAAAACTTGTTCTAATATTAATAGTCAGGATGAAATTAAAGTTTTAATGATTGGTGTAGGGAGTGATATTGAGACAGAGGGAGCTATAGATTTTTATTTAGGAATTGATTTGAATGCTAATAAGTTTCAATCTAGAAGAGGAGAAGATTGTAATATATTTATTTTTGATTTAATAGATGAAGTAATGGATGAGGGGATTATTGCTGCTCTAGAACGTCAACTTGAGGGCGACCCTAGAAAAGGATTAGCGACTTGGGTAAAAGAAAGATATCCAAGTTTATATGGTAAATATTTTGGTTCTTAATATTAATTAGGCAGAAAAAATCAGGAAAAAATAAAGTTTATTTGTTAAATTCTTTTTTTTGATAACCTAAGCTCTTTTGCTTTTGTTCTCCCACAGTTTCATGTCAGCTACAGCTCAACACTGAATGCTGACTTGCTATATTTTTTAGTATTGCTTATCTCTAAAGTCTAGAATACTATATCCGGTTTAGCTAGACCACAAATAAATAAACTACAATCTATATATATTAAGTTATTTTTAATCTAAAATATGTAGTCTATAGTAATCGGATTTACTATGAAAATTCTGAAATAAAATATATATAGAACTACATTAATTGCTGAGGAAATTTATACATCCTGGAAACCTTTAACAGTCTAATTCTCTTGATTCCCTATTCCCTAGCACCTAGTCCTATAGATTGTGTTTGAAATCACATACAATTTATAAGAAAATCACATTGAATCAAAAGGATAAATCACGGGGATTTATTCTAAAATATGACAAATTAGAATAGTAAAATTTAATAATCATAAATCCGGAATTTATCATATTCAGATTGAAGGATAATCTTGTAACTAATTATTGAGATTATGTCAAATGTCGTAATTATTTAGAATAATAAATGAAATTACCGGATTGATAAATACATCTACTGAAAAGCTGATTAATATTTTGAGATAAAAAATTATGTACGCCAGTTATATGAATCAACCAATGAATAAAGAAAAATTAGAGCAGCTAGAAGCATTAACAAAAGTAATGTTTGTTAGTTTTCTGTGGAAGAGTTCTGGTTTACTAGATGATAGTAAGCCCCAACAAACTAAACAGAATACAACCAATAAATCTGCAACTAATACTCAAACAGACTCTCCTCAAGAGAAATAATTATGTAGGTGTTGGTGTGCCGACACCTACATCGTTGGTGTTCCTGAATACTAGGAGCATTTCGCTGACACGGTGACACGGTGACACGGTGACACGGTGACACGGAGATTATGATTTCTGCTCAGACGACAAAATCATCCCGCAATTATCCAATGCCACATGATTATCATTTTTTAACGAATATATTCTCGAATAATTCGATGACGTTTTGGCTCTGCTAATTTTTGCAATGCTTTAGTTTCTATTTGTCTAATTCTTTCTCGCGTTAAATTGAACTTATCCCCAATTTCCTTCAGGGTTTTTTCTTGACCATCATCCAAACCAAATCGCATTTTTAAGACATTTTTTTCCCGTTCAGTTAAAGTTTTTAAAACAGTTTCTACATCTTCTTGGAGACAGTTTTCAAAGACATACTTTCCCGGTGTCTCTCCATTAAATTTGAGTTGTTCTTGAGTGATAATATTTTTTTCTGGCTCCAGAGAATGGTCTAAAGATAAAGTTTCTTGAGCGCATTCTACAATAAATCGTAATTTCTCTGTTGTCATTTCCATTCGTGTCGCTACTTCTTCTGCAGTTATCGGAGAACATTCCACTGACATTTGATTAATGATTTTCTTAATTTGGGCAACAGTTTCGTAAAGGTAAACTGGCAACCGGATCATCCGAGAAGAATCACAAATAGCTCTAGTAATAGCTTGTCTAATCCACCAAATACCATAAGTAGAAAATTTATAACCTTTTGTGTGGTCAAATTTTTCTGCGGCACGAATTAATCCTAAACTCCCCTCTTGAATTAAGTCTTCAAAGTCTAACCCACGGTTTTGATATCGTTTGGCAATAGATGTCACCAGTCGCAAGTTAGCTGCCACCATTTGATTTTTTGCTAGTCTACCTTGGCGCAAGCGATCGCGCAATTCCGGTATACTTATTTGTGCTGCTGTTGCCCATTCTGTTTCATTTGGTTTCCGGTTTAGTTTTGTCTCTAATTTTTTATGAGTTCTTTCTAAAGCTAATAATTCATCAATTTGATGTGCTAAATGAATTTCTGTTTCAGCACTCAAACGTGGTACTTTATTAATCTCTTTGTGGTGAAATTGAATTGAATCTTCTGTAAATGTTGCGGTTGCTGGTTCTTCGTCTGGATCGTACCCATTTTGCTGATTATATCTATCTGTAAATTCTGCTGTGCAATAATTATTAACTATATTTTCTAGCCAGTAAATATCATAATCACTAGGATTTTTACAGTCAATTAACCACCATTTTATCTTAGTATTTTTACTTCCTTTGATCTGAGACGCAACTATAGCTAACTGATTATAGTTTTTTGTAAAAATTACTAATTTTTTTTTTTGCTGAGAGAGAGACTTTGGGAAATAGTTATTATTTGCTGTTGAAGCTGCGGATTTGTTTGAAATTCTGCTTCTCGTAACTCAAGTAAAAATACTTCTAAATCATTTTCTTCATCACTATAAATTTTGTAACCACCATCAATAGCTACACCAAAAGAAGTTGGCATATCTAGTTGTTCAACTTCTAAATAATCTACTTGGAAATTATAGCCAAGTTTTGCAAATAAAGCTCCTAGATGTTTCGGGCTACTAATTTTTTTTATATCATCTTTTTCTAATAAATGCCCTATCATTTTCATCCGTCTCCAGAATTAATTGATCTTAAGATTTTTATTGCTCATGTATTCTAATTAAAACCATTATTTTTTCAGTTTTTTGTCAAAATAAATAATTCTATGATGAACATTTTTTTTGTGTTTCCTAAATAATTGTTATGGGTTTTTAGAGCAATTATCTATTTTTTCCTAGTTACTCAATCGCTCTAACTTAAGCAAAATGTGAAACTTATCCAACATACAGAGTATTTCGGTTATATGAGTTACAAATATTAAATATAAAACCTTTGTAGCATAAGCATCTTGTCTGTGACAAGTGTACCTGACTCAAACGAAATATGTTTTAAGTTAGCGATCGCCATTAGCAAATTTTTAGGTATTACTACTGTTAAACACCCTGATTAATCTTTTTAAAAATACCATATTTACTATATTCTGTCAATAATAATTCTTCAGTGTTTGATATTATAGTGTTTTCTAGTGATTTATGATTTATTATATACGCATACCATATCAATAGTATTATGTCAAAATTTTGTGGTTTTGATTAAAGAGTAAGGGTCATTTCAGTTAGCCTCCGGAGGAGGAACTTTGTTAACAGTTATCAGTAAAAGTCTGAGGTACTGTTCTTGATTCCTTATTTCCTTTTATATATTTATTTGATAAATAGTCTGTTACAGATTAAAATTAAAATACAATTGACAAATCTTGATAATTAGAGATTGAATGTATCAGGAAATATAAAAAGGGAACACTTAACTGGAAACAGGCAATAAGAAATTAAGACAACTATTTGTCACTTAAAAATCTAGGGAATATCTGTACCTTTCCATCTCTGGTATTTAACAGATTTTAAGCTTTTGAACTCTTACCTCTTTGGGATTTTAGTCACTCTCAGCTCTTTTAATACTTGTTTTACAAACAGTCTCTTAATTTTTCTAGCAATCCTCAATAGGTATTCAATAATTATTAAATGGATAGGAAAGCATGAAAGCTATTGATTACTATGAATTGTCAATTATTAATTATAAAGGGAGGCTTTATACCTTAATTCTTTGGTAATATTTGGTAATAATTCAGCCGTCAGCTATGAATTATTAACTTATCCTGTTTGTCAGGAGTAATTAATCTCCAAAAAGTGAAATATCAAGAAAAAAATCATCAGCTAATTTTAATCAGTTCTGTAGGTTTACTCGGCTATTAGCTGAATGCTTACAATATTTGATTTGAGGCATTTGGTTGCTAAATCCTATTTTGCCTGGGTTTTGGAGATTAAAAATCTACAGTTTTTTTGACAAATCTGGCACGGATTAGTATATACAATCTGGAATTAACAGATCAATAATTGAAGTAATCACTAATTCTTAAATAATCATTAGACATCTCCAGAAAATAAATTTACCCTTTATTTAGCATAAGCTAGAGTTGTAAAATTTCCTGATAAAATCATTTGATATTTTTACTGAAAATCTCTTCCCTGTTCCCTACTTTTACAAAAAGTCTATATATTTTTCGGAGATGTCTATTAGGAAATTGACATATTTAGATAAGAAAATCAACAGTTTTTGTTGATAAAAAACCAGGAGTAAAAAATGGAAACTCTATTAAGTATTTGTCTCGGTATCGGTTTAAGTGCAGCTTGTGGATTTAGAATATTTGTACCTCCACTGGTAATGAGTATTGCCGCACAAACAGGAGATTTACAACTATCTAATGATTTTGCATGGATGGGGACTCCCGAAGCAACAATAGCTTTTGGAGTAGGTGCATTCTTAGAAGTTGCTGCTTATTATATTCCTTGGGTAGATGAATTGTTAGATATTATCGCAACTCCAACAGCAGTTATCGCTGGAACTATTATCACCAGTTCATTTGTCAGCGATCTGAGTCCAATGTTGCAATGGACGATCGCTGTAATTTTAGGTGGAGGTGCTGCGGGGACAGTGCAAGGTTTAACAGACGTTACCAGACTAGCTTCGACAACTCTTACAGGGGGGTTTGCTAACCCTGGAGTATCCACAATGGAGTTACTCAGTTCCACAGTCTTATCAATTTTGGCAATTTCTATACCAGTATTAGCAGCATTAATCGTATTTCTAGTAATTTGGTTACTATTGTTAGCAGCAAAAACATTGCGTCGAAAATTGAGAAAAAGAAATAATACAGAAATACCACCAACTCATATTAAATCCAGTTGAATACCTATTAATTATATAGTGAGGGAGTGGGGGAGTGAGGAGTGGGGGAGATTGAATATTGGAGTGTAGTTATGAACATATACGCTTGTAACCGGATTCTATATCAAATACAATTACAATAGATTTTTGTTGCAAAAAATGTCATAAATTACATCAAATATTCCCCTGTTCATCTAGATTATTTGGCGATCGCTAGTTGTTATACCAATTACCAGAAGTAATGCTATATTTCAGTTAGACTTGAACACCTCAATAGTTACCAAGATTCAAAGTTTTTTTTTGATAATTATTAGTCGGTTAGTCATTTTTCCTACTGTTAACCTTTCCCCCTACCTCCCTATTTTCTATTCCCTA
>JBFRWR010000421.1:0-3575 GCA_051439685.1 Trichodesmium sp. | reverse complement strand
ATGCTGTCAGTAAAAATGGGAAATATGTCGAGGTACAGGGTTATCCCCTGACAGAGATACTTGAGCTTTTTACTGGTCCTGTAGATTTTATTCATACAGATATCCAGGGAGTTGAGTATGAGGTGATACCAGGAGCAATGAAGTTATTGAAATCCAAAGTGAAAGCAATGATGGTGGGAACACATACTTCATTAGAAAAACACAACCAACTTCATCAACTGTTTCTGGATCATGATTGGAAACCTGTTATGGTTTTTCCCAGAAATGGTGAAGTTGAGACAGAGTTTGGAAAAGTGAAATTTGGTGATGGTTTCGTTTTCTATACTAATCCTTTATACATATCTTGAGGTATTTATTTATTTATTTATGTCTGTCATTGAACACGCAAAATTTTTGTCAAAGCTTAAAGACAATGGAACCGAGCTTAACACTTTTTATGACGTTGGTTCTAATATTGGTTCATGGTCTGTCGAAGCACAGAAAGTTTATCCACAAGGAAATTTTCAGTGTTTTGAACCGTTAGCTGGAAAATACTCTGAACTAGATGATTCTTCCAAATATTCTCAGCTCAATAAATATACCCTTCATTCAGTTGCTCTTTCTGACTACTCAGGTAAATCTAAAATTAAAGTTTTGGGAAACCGTGGGGTAGGGAGTTCAATACTGATATTGGATTCAGATTATCGTAAAGACACAAAATTTATTGAAATTGATGTGTTCAAAATGGATGATATCGTCAAGAAAAATAACTTACCTTTTCCAGATTTTATCAAATTAGATACGCAAGCATCAGAGATGAAGGTATTGAAAGGGGGAGAAGAAACCCTCAAGCATGCAAAATACTTATTGTGTGAGACATGGATGCGTAGGGTTTACGGAGCTGAAACTCCTTTGTTCCATGAGTTAGCTGCTTATTTGTATTCCCTTGATTATGTTTTATTTGAAATACTATCACTTGACGATGGTCGTGACTCTGACCTAACCTTGCGTTGGTTTGACGCAGTTTTTATTAATAAGTCACATAGCTCTTTTCCCAAAACTATGCTTTAAGTTTGAGTAAAATAGGAGATCAAAATGCAACTAGATGGTTTAAAAAACAAGTATCCATTTCCCAATAATTTAGATAAAATTGAACCGTTTGATTTTTCATTAGATGGTGGCGGTAGAGATATCATATTGGACGCGATCAAACAGCAAAAAGTCAACATAATGATTGAAGTGGGGTGCTTTTTATGTGGTTCAACCATACAATGGCTAGAGTCTAGAGAGACTTTAACAGTAATTGGTATAGATCCTTGGGAAGCCAATTTTGCATCTATTTTAGAGCGATACGATGGTAATCCTGTGTTCAACCCTTGCTTTGAAAAAATCAAAGATAGAAAGGCATTTATAAAATCTGTGCGTGAAAATGGACCATACATTTCTGCTATAGCTAACGTGCAAAAATATAAAGATCGCTTTATTCCACTAAAAGCATATTCACCACAAGTATTATATGAAATACATAGTATTGGTGTAGAACCTCAGCTGATTTATTTGGACAGTAATAAAGTGTTAGACGATCTAGATGTATGTTTAGAGCTATTCCCTGATGCGATCCTATCTGGAGATGATTGGACCTGGGGAGCAGATCAAGGATTTCCAGTGCAGAAAGCTGTCAAGGAATTTTGTCAACAGCATGGATTTTCCTTTACAGCTAAACGTGCAACTTGGATCATTCATAAACGGTAAGTCTGATACTGTTTTCCAAAAAAGGGAATCCTAAACAAGATTATGGTGCATCACTCAATGCTGTCAGTAAAAATGGGCAATATGTTGAGCTACAGGGTTATCCACTGACAGATATACTTGAGCCTTTTACTGGCTTTTTAGATTTTATTCATACAGATATCTAGGGAGCTGAGTATGAGGTGATACTGGCAGCAATGAAGTTATTGAAATTCAAAGTTAAAGCAGTGTTATTCGTAATACGAATACTGCTAAAGAATCATTAGCCACAACAAATACTGTTTGTCTCTATGACAACAAGTATATCAAGAAAAAAATGGGGGTTTATTAATGTCTTTTTTAATCGTTAGAACTGGTGGACATAATTCTAGAATAGGTAATAACTTTCTAAGTTTTTCCAAAATAATTGAACTTGCAAATGTCAGTAAAGGCAGATTAGATTCAATGCAATTTTCTTTTCCTGAGTTTGATATGAATATCAAAAATATATTGAAAATAAAGGAACATAAAAATTATTTTGAATCATTCAAAATAAGAGAGGATATAAGCCAGCTAATTGAATTAGTTCGGAGAAGTGTATTAACATATCCCTCAAGTGCAAGTTCCAACATCAAAGAATACTGCTCTCAAGGTGGAGACCCTTATTCTAAATTTCAGTTTGGTGATACCTTATTTATCTTGCTCCATGATCTTTCTCTTATTTCTTGTGAACAAATGTTAGAAATAGCAGAACAACAAAAGGCAATTATCATTGCTAACGATCCTTATTATCTGAAAATTGATGTCACAGAAGAACGTTTGAATCAGATTTTTATTGATTTTTTTGAATTAAAAAGTCAACTTGTAGGTAGTTTAGAAAAAATTAGGAAAACTACAAATAACCAAAGGATTGTTAGTATTCATATTAGAAGAGGTGATTACGAAAGATATCATAATGGCAGATTTTTCTATTCTCATAATTATTATCAAGAGTTAATAGTTAGAATCAAGCATAATTTTGCAGATGTTTCATTTATTATCACTTCAGATGAACCAATACCACCTGAAATTGAAGCATTTTCTAACCCTGAGTTTTCTTATTTGTTGAAAGAAAATTCAATTTTTTTACCACATGAGCTTGATTTATTACTTTTAAGTTTGGGTAATATTATTATTGGACCACCTTCTACCTTTTCTAAATTTGCTTCTAAGTTAAGTATGTTGTCTCAAAAAGTTAAGAACCCTGCACTTATGGTACCACTAAATGGAAATTTAGACTCTGATTTAGCAGTTGTTATCAAAAAAATTAATACAATCTAAATTGATTGGCTGATCTTAGCTAATTTATCCGAAAAAAATCTCTGTTTTTTCTCGATCAAGACTAACAAGTAATTATCAATGTTTAGGAGTATATTTTATGTCAATGAAATTTGATTTGAGGTCTTTTATTAATCCAGTTTTTGTGGAAACCGGAACTTTCCATGGTGGAGGGGTAAGAAAAGGATTAGATGCGGGCTTTGAGGAAATATTAACTCTAGAAGTTCACTTACCTCTTGTAGAAGAAAATATAACTAAGTATAAAAAAGAAATAGAAACGGGAAAAGTTAAAATAGTACATGGTGATTCTGGTTTTATTTTGAAATCAGTTATCCAAGAGATAAATAGTAATATAACATTTTGGCTTGATGCACATATACAAACCCAGAATGGTGGTGGTGAAGGTTCAGAACGTTGCCCTATCGTTGCAGAGCTAGAACAAATTTTAGCTACAAGAGTAGGAAAAAAAGACATAATACTAATTGATGATATGCGTTTGATTGAAAATAGAAGCGCTGGTTGGTCTGTTAACTTAAATGAAATGTACAGAT
>JBFRWR010000420.1:0-4971 GCA_051439685.1 Trichodesmium sp. | reverse complement strand
ATGATTTATGAGATATTTTAGAACAATTAAGAACGCTCAAAATCCTTCAATATTCTGACTCCTGACTCCTGTCTCCTGACTCCTAACTACTACTAAAATCTCACAACTGAAATATGATTGCTATAGTTACACTCAAGTAATAACTAAACTGTTAGTAAATTTGCTGCAGACTTCGGGAGTAGAAATCAAATTATTCCTTAATCAAAAACAAAATATTTATGTTTATCAGACTATTTTTAGTCAAAAATAGAACATTTTTACTGAGAGTAAAAATGAAGATTATAAATTTTTACCTCCTGAATTATGACTCCTGACTTCTGACTTCTAAAAACAAGTATACTGTAGCAATATTTTATGAGAATGCTATAAAAATGAATTAAACTACGCAATATATCAGGGAATAAATGAGCGAAAAAATTTGAAATATTTTGCTTTCTAACTTACTCATCAAACCACAACTAAATTGAAATTATCTAGAAATTTATTAAGTATAAATAGATTGAAATTGATGAAACTCGAAAACTGGAAAAACATTCTTTTGCTATCTCAAAAAAGTGCTTGATAATTTTGGAATATCTAATATCATGTCCGCTGGTATCGTTTGTGTAAAAGTTGGGCAAATATTTACTATATTTAAGCTTTTTCCTTTGCTTCTTTCTTCTTCCTTCTTCCTTATCTTCTCTATACAATATCGATGCTACCGGACATGATATAATTAGGGTTTGCTGATTAAATATCAAAGGATTTACAGATAAAGTTTGAGCAATTTTAGGTCTGAAATACCTTGGTTTTCAGCTCTTGATGCCCAAAAAGGAGCGCATTTCTGACACATAGTTGAGCAAAAAAATTACTCCCGCTCCCCTACTCCTTAAAAAATACTTTTTCAGCAAACCTTAATTAATTTTTTTTAGGTACTTATACCATTTCTCTGTAACAATGCGCTTAATAATTCTTACCCAGACCTGAATTTTTCTAATAGCTGTTACCTTTTATTAAACGCAACATCAGATCGAAATGGTATTAGGAGTCAGCTAGCCTCCTGCGAAGGAACTGCGTTAACAACAAAATAATGAATAATTCCTTACTCGGTTAAAGGAGCTTACTTTAAGCAGTAACTTTTAATTCTCTCTCAACTTCAAGGGTTGCTCTTACCGAATAATTAATAATTGGAGCGTCAATAATTAATTATTCATTCAACAATTAAGGTTTAAAGCCTCCCCCTATAGGGGATAAATCAAAAAAAAATCCTTTTAGCCAATCCCCTTCTTGAAAGAAGGGGTAATTATTAATTACTAATTGTATCGGCTGTCGCCGACATGAACATTGTTAATTGCTGAACTCATCCTCACACTAATAGCTGATAGCTGACGGCTGTTTGCGCAGCATTCCGGAGGAAATGCTGACATAAATTAAGTATCACCCCTAAATTTTCCCAATTAAAACAGACTAATATTTAACTCCTAACAACTAACTTTATTTCCAAAATTTTATTAATGGTATCTTCAACAGCTTTATCAGGAGTTGAAGCACCAGAAGTCACACCGACAACTACCTCACCTTCAGGCAACCAACCTTCAGATATTTTCACCTCACTTCCTAAAGGTTTATGTTCAATTCTATTTCCAGATAAAATCCTTTTAGCACCATCAATATGATAGGAAGGAATATTATTTTCTATTGCCATTTCCTGTAAATGAGTCGTATTAGAAGAATTAAAACCTCCTATTACTACCATTAAATCTACCTTTTCATCAAATAAACCTGCCATTGCATCTTGTCGTTCTTGAGTAGCATCACAGATAGTATTAAAGTTTTGATAATGCTCATTTAATTTATCAGGTCCATACTTTTTCATCATTGTCTTTTCAAACAACTTTCCTATTTCTTCAGTCTCAGTTTTCAGCATAGTTGTTTGATTAGCAATACCAACTTGTTCTAAATCTAAATCTGGGTCAAAACCTTCAGAATAAGCATTTTTAAACTTAGCTAAAAATTCATCACGGTTGCCACCATTCAGAATATAATTACAGACATATTCTGCCTGTGACATATTCAAAACTATCAAATATTTATCAGCAAAAGAACTCGTAGCAATAGTTTCTGCATGACTATATTTCCCATGAATAATAGAAGTAAATTTTTTCTTTTTATGCTTTTCTACACTGTTCCAAACTTTAGAAACCCAAGGACAAGTAGTATCAACAATTTGACAATTTTTCTCCTTTAAAATCTGCATTTCCTGAACACTTGCACCAAAAGCAGGTAAGATTACTACATCATTATTTCCAGCTACAGAAAAATCTTTTTTACCATCAATTACAGGGATAAAATTAATTTGCATATCCCTCATATCCTGATTAACAGAAGGATTATGAATTAGTTCGTAAGTAATCCAAATTTGTTGATTAGGGAAATGTTGACGAGTTTCATAAGCCATTGCGACAGACCTTTCTACACCCCAACAAAAACCAAAAGCTTTTGCTAGTTTGATAGTAACTTCACCTTTTTTTAGGGTATAATTATTATTTCTAATTTGTTGGATGAGGTTACTTTGATAAACAGACTCCATAACTGTAGCGACTTCTTCTGCATGACCAAATCCTTTACGGTTATAATTGTCAGATTTTTTTAGTTGTCTGGTAAAAGCTTTTGTATCCATAACTTGTTTTTATGAAACCTTAGTTAAATTTCTTTTATCTTACAGTGATTTTTAACTGAGTAAAATACTAAAGTCTGTGGGGTAGGACTTCAAAAATCTGGACAGAAGAGATAAGCCAGTATACTTCAGGAAATAGACAAAATTCGTTACAGATTATGTTATAGTTAATTATTTATATTGTATGCCTCCTGTTCCCTGTTCCCTATTTTCTGGAGAAGTCTACTTCAGTTGGAGAAATTAGATAACCGAGTGCTGATAACTAACAACTGATAACTGATAACTGATAATTACTATAGCCTACGTCATTGCGACTGGAACGGAGTGGAAGGAAGCAATCTCTGGGGTAGACGGAGATTGCTTCCTATCGTCGCAATGACGACTATTTAACCGGATTCTACATAACAACTAACAACTGATAACTGATAACTGATAACTGTTACTGAGGTTCTTCTAATCTGATTTTGCTGTACATTTTAATTGCGGTACTCCAAACTTGATAACCTTTATCATTTAGATGTAGGCCATCGGTAGTCAATTCCGATTGAAGAAAACCTTGAGAATTTGTAAATAATGGGTAAAGATTTAAAAAGAAAGCCCCTTCTTCATCAGCTAAATCTTTCAATCTACGATTTATTTTTCTGATGCGACTGTTAGGTAGCTGTAGAAGTAACTCGCGACTTTCCCAGGTAGCCGCTTCCCCGCTATGAGGTAAAATAGACTGGACAACTATTTGACTCCCTGGATGAACAGCTCGTAATTGACCAATAATTCTTCTTTGATTGGCCAAAAGAGTTCTATCGCTTACCCCATGTATTAAATCATTGATGCCAATCATCACAAAAATTGTCTCTGGCCTTGTACTATCAAATATATATAATCGCCTCAATAAACCCCCAGAAGTCTCTCCAGAAATTCCCTGATTTAACCAAGTTCTATTCCAGGGAAGGAGTTGAGAGGGAAACCAGAGACTCAAAGAATCTCCCACTAAAATAGTCAAACGACGTGGACGGTTGTTAGCTGCAGCGATCGCCTCTTGCTGTAGCTGTTCCACCCATTGTTGATAAGTCCATTTATGATTTCTGCCAATAGCCAGAAGTTCTGTTCGAGGTTCCCCAAATAGTGGGCTTGGTATATTAGATTTAATACTATTAGTAGTAGAGGTTGTCGTAGCAGTTGCTTGAGGGTCTTCTGGCAATTTGTAATTAGTTACAATTAGCATGGCCACTGTCAAGGAGAGTAGACCATTAACAGCCAAGGAACACCAAACCCATATTGGAAAATTTCTAGAGAAAGTAAACACCGTAGCTCTATTCAATTAGTCTCCATCAGGAAAACCAAACCTAAGTTAGAACATCTTGAGAGAAGTTAACATAATTCCTACCTAAATAGAAGGTAAAAATTCCCATCATTACCGTGAGGGCTTCCTCTTTCTATGAGTTGACTTAATTTGGATTGACTCTCCTCTTTCCAGGATAGGCCATTATCTTCAGAGGTGTTACTTCCTCAATTATCCACATTCAGTAATTAACAATGTTCATGTCGGCGACAGCCATTTGCGGAGCATTCCGCAGAAATACAATTAAAAGCTATCCCCGATCAGGAACTCCTGAAACCATTGTTGGAGGGTGGGGAGAGGGGGTAGAGGGGGTAGAGGGGGAGGCAAGAATCTTCAGGTTGATTTCTCAAAAAAAATGTCTAATTCAATACACTATTTCTCAGAAAAAAGCTGATTCAAGACTGAAGCATAACTAATTGCCTTTGTCAAGTTTTATCTGAAGAAATATGTTGATCAAGCATCGTATCCCAGGGGAGGCTTCAAGCCGTGAATTGTTGAATGAATAATTATTAACTATCAACTCTTAATTATTAATTATTAACTATTAGACATCTCCAAAAATTAAAAATAAAATCAATTATTCAGCATAAACTGTTAATTATTTGCCCCTATTCCCTACTCCCTACTCCCTACTCCCTACTCCCTACTCCCTACTCCCTCTTTGTCTGGAGATGTCTATTAATTATCTAATTAATAGGTATTTAAGTGCAAATTAGATTAAATATTTCTATAGCCTAATTTAAAGTAGTGAAGCAAAATTAATTGTATAGCGTTTCTCACTCTTTCTGAGGTACAGTTGTTTTTCTCTTACCCAATTATTAATTATTAATTATTAATAATTAATAATTCGCGCCTTGAAGCCTCCCCTTGGATAGGGGAAAAAAAGTGCTCTTGAATTTCCCGATCTTCAATTCCGTAACGGTTAAAACCATCTTGTAATTATCAATTATCCATTATCAATTATCAATTAATGAAC
>JBFRWR010000419.1:0-6945 GCA_051439685.1 Trichodesmium sp. | reverse complement strand
AAAGACTTAATCCCAATGTTAACAGTGGGTCTTTTTGGTATAATCCTGCATATTCGCTAATTTGGTCTGTACCTGTACGCAGAGAAAATAGAATTACACAGGTAAAACCACCCAAGTTCATAAACAAATAAACCAGCAAATAAAATATCATGCTAGCGTAACCAGCTTCAGTATTGGCCAAAAGACCAATCATTACAAAACCAGCTTGTCCAATAGATGAGTAAGCAAGTAGACGTTTCATACTGGTTTGGGCAAGAGCAACAACATTACCCAATACCATACTCAGAATAGCTAAGGCAGTAAATACAAAATGCCACTGTTCCGAAACTAATGGGAAAGCTGTTACTAAAAGACGAATAGCTAGAGCAAAACCTGCTGCTTTAGAACCAACAGAGAGAAAAGCTACAACTGGAGTCGGAGAACCTTCATAAACATCTGGAGTCCATTGGTGAAAAGGAACAGCAGAAATTTTGAAAGAAATACCCGCAATAGCAAATACTAAAGCAATAACCAAACCAAGAGAAACACCACCACTAGAACCATTAGCCAGACTAGAGGCGATCGCTGTTAACCGAGTTTCTCCACCAGACAAACCATAAAGCAGAGAAATGCCATAGAGAAAAACTGCCGAACTAGCAGCTCCAATAAGTAAATATTTTAACGCTGCTTCGTTGGAACGAGGGTCACGTTTTGTATAACCAGTTAATAAATAAGAGGAAATACTCAGAGTTTCCAGAGAGACAAAAATCATTACTAACTCATCTGCTCCAGAAAGGAACATTGCTCCCAAAGTAGCAGTGAGTAGAATGCAAATAAATTCTCCTAGTGGAGTTCCAGTCTGTTCTATATATGCCACTGACATCAATATAGTGACAATCGTACATAGAGCAATAATACCTCTAAATATAACACTGAGGGAGTCAGCATTAAAGCCTCCCAAAAAACCGATGGTATTGGTACTGTCCCATTGAGTATATAAGGCCACAATTGCTCCTGAGAGACCAAGAATGGCAGCATAAGGAGTCCACTTAGTAGAATTACGCCCCACTATGAGGTCTCCGACGAGAACTACTAGCAGGGTAATTATAACTATTCCTTCTGGAAGAATAGTGCCTGCATTAAGTTGAGCCGCAATGGTAGAGAAATCTATCATTTTAGATAATTTGAAATTTTCGTGTAATTAAGAATTTTGGCTAATTCATAATCCTTTACAGTAGAGGATTGTAGCGTGTATCTAGAGATTTTTTGGTTTTTTATTAGGTAATTATCATTAATCAGTCTCTGGCCAATTTTATTTTCTGGGGAAATGCTGTTGGGAAATAGTTGTTTTTTGTTGTCTATCGTCTATCTACCTTTTCTCTATCCCCTTTTTTTAGAGAGTGGTTTTCATGTTCAGTATTTTTGATCTTCCCTATCTCCCTCTTATCTTCCCTGTTCCCTCTTCCCTCTTGCCTCTTCCCTAAAATATAAAATTTCTGTATTTCACGAATTTAATAAATGTTATCTTTCCTTGACTAATAATCTCTTAATAAAAATTAAACTAATTACTTTGGGTTCAATATAAATCTTTATAAAAATCTCTGATATTTTCTCAACAATATTTCTTGAAAATATGCTTTTAATCAAGTAATCCCAAAATATTAAAAGTACAAATCAAGTATAAAAAAATAGAAAAAATGATATAGATAAAGATTTTTATAGATTTTTAAGAGTTGATTCTGGTAATATTTTTTTTAGTTACTTTTTTTGATATTTTTTTTGATAATTGCTACAAATATAGAAAGTTTAATTTATTTCAATATTATTTGTTGTTTGGCTATTCGGTGATGAAGATTGTTAGTTTTGAACACTTAAACTGGTTGATTGTTGCTAGCTATGCTAAATTAAAAATGTAACTTTTACAATAAAAACGATAAAAAAAATGTCCATGATAAACAGAAATACACCAAAAAGCTTAGTTAAGTTGAATGAAGTTCATAGAGCTAATATAGAAAAAAGATTGGCTCATCGCCTGGAAGCAGCTAGAGCCAAAGGAAATCAAAATTTAGTTAAAATCTTGGAAGCGGAAAAACTATTAATAGACTAGAATAGATTAGTCCCCTTGAATATCTAATTTACCTAATAGTGATTTTTCCTAATGTTCATTAGTCACATTAAAACCCGGTCTCTTGTAGAAACCGGGTTTTATAATATCAATATAGGATGCCCCAGAGTTGATATGATGTTTTAGGGTTATGGCTCAATTTTTTAGAAATTAAGACCAAAACAAATACTTGGAGAGTAATTTTTCTCTATTCCTCTATCCTGAATTAGTAAGCATTCAGCCCTCAACTAGCCTCCTATGGGAGGAACTCCGTTATCAATTATGAGTTATTAACTCATTATCTTGGAAGAAGAAATTAGTAGTCAAAGAGTGAAATATTTCTGTCAGCTAACCTTACTCTTCAATCAAGAACGGTTTTAACCAGAGGTAATTATCAATTATCAATTAATGAAGACTTGTCACGAAATTTCCCTAACTATTGGTTGCCCATCCTGAATTTCTCCCACTAAAATTACATCGGCAACCCCGACAAATAAACCATTTTCCAAAACGCCAGGAATATTATTTAAACTTTTTTCTAGCTCCGCAGGATTATCAATAGAATCAAACTTAACATCAATCACCAGATTGCCTTCATCAGTAACTACAGGACCAGCTTTCTTCACCCCCATCCTTAATTCTGGTTGACCACCCAGTTTTTCGATCGCCCGAATTACAGGATTCATTGCCATAGGTATAACTTCTACAGGTAATAAAAAGGTAGAACCCAATTTATCTACTAATTTAGAACTATCTACTACCACAATAAATTGGTTTGCCAGAGAGTCCACAATTTTCTCACGAGTGTGAGCTGCTCCACCACCCTTTATTAGATTTTTTTGTGGGTCAACTTCATCAGCACCATCAATAGCAATATCCATGTGGTCAACTTCATCAAGACTAATTAATGGTACACCATATTGTTTAGCTAATACGGTTGACTGAAAAGAAGTTGGGATACCTTTAATGTCTGTAAGTTGGCCACTTTGGAGACGTTCGCCCAAAAATTGAATCATGTAGGCAGCGGTTGATCCAGTCCCTATACCAACTACCATTCCAGATTTTACTCGGTCGGCAGCAGCTTTGCCGACTTGTTGTTTCATTAATTTTGTGGGGTCTTGTTCTGTGACCATAGTGTATACTCCTTAGTTTAAATCTAATAAAATTACTAGCACTGTTTAACTTTACCGTTATGAGGGAACGGATTCAAAAATGTTAGCTGAAAATTATTTCAATACAGCGAATCAATTGCAAGATTCTGGACAATTTTATACAGCGATGGTTGCTTATCAAAAAGCTTTGAGTATTAAACCAGATTATGTTGAAGCTTACAAGAAATTGGCTGAGTTATATTTAGTTCAAGGAAATTTTGATGCAGCAATTTCTGCTTGTCGAGAATCACTGAAAATTCAACCAAGTTTTGCTGATATTTATTTGACTTTAGGGAATATTTTTCAAAGTCAGAAGTTGTTTGAACAGGCAATTGATGTTTATGATGAAGGGTTAAAAGTTCAGCCAAGTTTTGCCGAGATTTATGCTAATTTGGGGAGTGTTTATTATCAGCAAGGGCAGTTTGATTTAGCTATTTTGAATTATCAAAATGCTTTGGAGATTAATTGTCAGTTAGCATCGGTGCAATTAATGTTAGGAAATGTCTTTGTTCAGAAAAAAGAATTTGACAGGGCTGTTTTTTGTTATCAAAGTTTGCTGGAACTTGAACCAGAAAATCCTAAAGTTTATTTGAGGTTAGCTAGGGTATTTACTCTCCAAGGAAATCTTGAGTTAGCTATTAATTATTTGCAAAAATCTTTATCTATTCAACCAGAATATCGGGAGTCTTTTACAGAATTATATAGATTATTAAAATCTGAATCTACTGAGGAAGAAGTTGAGAGAGCGTTTAGTGAATGGCAAAAATTTGCATTGGGAAATAATCATGGGATAAAGGAATATATTGATTTAGTAATTCAGCAAAAATCTGTCAGCTTTCTAGAAAAAGATAGATTAATAGGGGAGCAAAATAGAGAAACGATTAACCTCGATTCAGAACATGGTATTCAACCAGAGACTTTGAATTTAATTCCAGAAGAAAAAGTAGAGACTTTCCCCAAGACTTCTGATAATTTATCTGACTCAGAACAACGGGAAGAAAATCTGGGAAAAAACGAGAAAGTTCCGCATTTTGTTGAAGAACAAAAAGATTCAGAATTTTCCCAACAACTCTCAAATTTTCCATCAGCAGATACTCAAAATCTATCTACTACTTTCAACCTTATTCCAGAAGAAAAAGTAGAGAATTTCCCGAATAGTTCCGAGCATTTATCTGACTCAGAGCAACGACAAGAAAATCTGGGAAAAAACGAGAAAGTTCCGCATTTTGCAGAGGAACAAAAAGATTCACCAATTTGCCAACAACTCTCAAATTTTCCCTCAGCAGAGACTCAAAATCTATCTACTACTTTCAACTTTATTCCAGAAGAAAAAGTAGAGAATTTCCCGAATAGTTCCGAGCATTTACCTGACTCAGAACAACGACAAGAAAATCTGGGAAAAAACGAGACAGTTCCGCATTTTGCAGAGGAACAAAAAGATTTAGAATTTTGCCAACAACTCTCAAATTTTCCCTCAGCAGATACTCAAAATCTACCTACTACTTTCAACCTTATTCCAGAGAAAAAAGTAGAGAATTTCGATGATACTTCTGCTCATTTACTTTACCAAAATGAAGTAGGGAAAAACCAAGAAAATTCTAGTAAACCTAAAACTTTTGCATCTCCAGAACTAAAATCAGATTTTCCCAAAAAACTCTTAAAATATCCCGCAGCAGAAACTTATATTAATCAAGCTAATCTTGCTTTAAAAGAAAGAAATTTACCATTAGCAATTTCCTCCTGTAAACAAGCTTTAAAAATTCAACCAGATTATGCTCCCTCTTATGTAACTTTAGGCAATGCTTTTTATCAACAAAATAATTTAAAAGCTGCTTTGCGTGCTTATAGTCAGGCTTTAGAAATTGAGCCGGAAGTTGCAGAAGTTCAGGGAAATATTGGTAGTGTCTATTTGCAGTTAGGTCAACATAAACAAGCACTTTTTCATTATCAAAAAGCTATTGAATTAAAACCTAGTTTAGCTGGTATTTATTGGAATATTGGCAAACTATTTCAATATTTAGGCAAGGTTGATGAAGCTCTTGATGCTTGGGAAAAAGCATTAGAAATTCAACCAGATATTGTCGAGGCAGACTTTCACTTTAAATTAGGAAATACTCTTGTTAAACTGAGTAGAATTAATGATGCAGTTAAGAGTTATGAGAGAGCAATTAATCTGAAGCCAGATTATACAGAAGCTTATAGCAATTTAGCTAATATTTTAGGCAAACAAGGAGATAAAGCAGCAGCAGCTAAGTATTATCAAAAAGCACTAGATGTTAATCCAGAATTAAAACATTTACATGAAAAACTAGCTAACAACTTATTGCTGAAAGGTGACTATGACCAAGCAATATTTCATTATCAGGAAGCAATCAAATATAATCCTAAATCTTATGATGCTTATGCTAATTTAGGCACAGCACTTTCCAATAAAGGATTATTAGAATTAGCACTAGAAAAATACTATAAAGCATTAGAACTTAAACCAAACTGGGCAGAAGTATACTCTCGCATCGGACATATTATTAAACAAGAAAAAATGGAAGAAGCGATCGCTTTATTTGAAAAAGCTATTGAAGTTAAACCAAAATTTGTCGAAGCTCATCAACAATTATGCGATTTACTGAGTCATACAACTAAACTTGCTGCAGCGAGAAAAGCTGCCGATAATTTCTGTAATTCTTGTGGAGAAATAGCTCCTATTCTTTCAGGAACTGCCTTTTTATTTTCCTACTTTCAATCGGGAGTAAGTGAGGTGGCAAACTCCAAACTTTCAGAAGTAGAAAAAATCTGTTATCAAAGCTGCGAAACGTTCAGCGAAATAGAAATAAAACTACTCTATGAAATTTTCTTATTTGCCGTTCCTCACCTCCGGGATGACTTAGAAGGAAACGCTAAATTTTACAAACTAATTGCTAAACAATATTATCAAAATAGACCAAAAATTTATCAAACTCCAAAAACTTATACCTCTAGTTCTCAACCATTAAAAATAGGATTTCTTTCCAAACATTTTCGCCGTCATTCAGTAGGTTGGTGTAGTGAAGCTTTAATCAGAGAATTATCTCAAATTACACCTAATGTTCATCTCTATATTACAGGTCCGTTGAAGAGAGACGATATTACTCAAAGATTTGAACAAATGTCTGTCAAAACCTATTCTCCGAAAAAGTATCCTAATGGTTTTCCATCCTATGAAGAAATTACCACACAAATATTAGAAGATAACTTAGATGTAGTAGTCGATTTAGATTCAATGACATTGCCAGTTAATGTTCATATTATCCATGAAAAACCTGCACCAGTTTGTGTTTCTTGGCTAGGATTTGATGCACCCTATATTTCTGAAAATAATTACTTTTTATGTGACTGGTATACCCATCCTCAAGGAAGAGAAGAATATTATCTAGAAAAGTTAGTTAGATTGCCAGAAACATCTATAGCTGTTGATGGCTTTGATAGTCGTTCAGTTGATAGAAATTCAACTAGAAATAGTCTTGGTATTGATTCAGATAAAATGGTTTATTTGTGTATAGCACCGGGGCGAAAAACTAATCCAGAAATGGTACGCGCTCAACTAAAAATTTTGCAACATACTCCAGAAAGTATATTAATTCGGAAAGGTCAGGGAGACGTAGATATAATTTATCAAACCTATCTTCAAGAATCTGAAAATTTAGGTGTAGACTTTAATCGAATTATCTTTTTAGG
>JBFRWR010000418.1:0-11623 GCA_051439685.1 Trichodesmium sp. | reverse complement strand
TTTAGTATGTCAGAGTGTTAATTGATGTTTTGCATCGTTTTATACGGATTTTTTTCCCTAAGTTTATAGTATTATTTGCATCAGCCAATGACTCTCAAGGAAACAGGAAGCTAACTCCAAAATTCATGGAATCAAACATGGTTCAATAATTGATAATTGATAATTGATAATTGATAATTGCCTCCTCCCTCAAAGGAAGAGGATTGAATAAAAGGAAAATTTTTTATTGTTTCTCCTTTAAAGGAGAGGCTTTAAACCTTAATTATTCGGTAATACGGAGTAGGTCCTAAGAAATCAAAACAAATGTTTCTAACTTCCAAATCTAAGGAATATATTTACCTAATATCTATCTACTGGATTTCAATTATTTGAAATATTAACAATTTGGGATTTTAGTTACTATTCTTTCTCTTAATACTTATTTGACAAACAGTCTCTAAATATGCTTAATAATCATTTTGGTTTTTTGAATTGATATATTGTATTATCTGATTAATTATAGATATTATTTTTGAGCAAATTTGCCACTAAAATTTAACCTGATTTTTTATTTAGGAAATATCTAATATGGCAAACAATCTGCCTATAATAGCTAGACATAAATGTTAGGATGAATCAAGAATTAATCATTGTTCCAGTATCTGTACATCCGTACTGTTGCTGTACCAAAATGGGAAAAATCCTGATTTTACTAAACTATTATCAGATATTTCTGTTTTAGCATATCCAGATAATTCTTACAAATACAGTCAAGGCAAAATCTTGGAGACTTGATGACTATAACTACAGACACCAAGCACCCAAGATTTTCAGAATAACTAATTAACAGAATTTGACCGTCAAATGTTCATTTGACAATAACCTACCTGTACCGTCCTCCCGACGCTAACCTCCAAGATGAGCAGAAGGAGTGAGCCACACATATCAAATCTATACGATATTGTAAGTTTGAACTGCCTTTTAATCCAGATTCCATAGTTCTGCGTAATTTTTGAGCCAGTAACATTAATTAACCGTAATATAGGAACATCTTATACTAAGGTTCCTGGGCTGTTAGAAGGAATATTTTATTACAGTTGTTTAATGTAACATGATATAAATCAATATTATTATTCAGTAGCAGTGGCTAATTCTGTACTACCACTACTACGCTTTCTAGTCAAAGTATTGAATAACAAAATACCGATCGCCTTAATCAAATTACCTTCTAATTCGTTGAACATTTTCATATTCATGCCAAAAGCAGCATTAGCTTCATCAACCATTCGATCTGCTGTTGCTTGATCCACTGGTAAATCATTCATTGCCTGACGATAGTTATTCTTGAATGCTTTCTCATCTGAAATTTCTGAGAACTCATAGAAAGAAGTCCCTTCTCCATCACTCAAATTCATACCTCTCTGAGCAATTTTCTTGAGAATTTGACCACCTGACAAATCTCCCAAGTAACGAGTATAGGAGTGTGCCACTAGCAATTCTGGTTCTTTTTCTGAGATTTCTCTAATTCTCTGTACATAAGCTTCACATGCAGCAGAAGGAGCTACTTGCTCACGCCAACCTGCACCATAATAAAATTGTAGGTCTTTTTCTAGACTTTGCTGACGATTTAGCTCTGAAAAATAAATCTTAGAAACAATTGGATGTTCCTGATGACGTTGCATCTCTTCTTCCATTGCGGAATATACAAAGTAAAGATTCTTTACTAAACTACGGTACGAATCTTTTTCTACAACTCCTTTCAAAAAACACTTGACAAAGCCTACATTTTCTGCATTTGTATGAGCTTTTTTAGTTCCTTCACGCAATTGAGTTGCTAGATTTACACTCATGCTAAATTTCCCTTACTTACTAAATATTAAATTATACAAGACGTATCAATTTCTACAGAAATTTAGAAATTAATTGCCTATTTCCATAGCTTAAAATGAATTGATGAGAATTGATATTAAGAATGATTAAGAAGTAGCAGTTAACTAAATTTTTAATTATAGCTGAAGCTATTGTACATTTAATTTGCATTTTTAATCAAAAAAACTGAGTATAGCGATCGCGATACCTAATAGTTTAATTCAGATTAAATTGGCTTGAATACTTACTATATATTGAGAAGTGTCGGGAGTTTCGGGAGTATGGGGAAATTTAATACTAAAGTATAGCTATCAAATTAACCTATATAATACCAATTCCCCAAATTAATGGTATACTTAGGTGACACTTCAATTATTAAGTAATTAATTTAGGTCGAATAACCTTTTTGATAATTATTAGGCATTTAGTGTTAATTATTCATAATTTTTACTTCTCCTCTACTCTCCCACTCCTCCACTCCCTTAGTCAACAAAATTTAGAAAAGTTTTTGAGAAATGGTATAACCCGATTATATATCAGAGGTGAAAAGATCGACTTTAACTTCCTGAAGGAAGGAAGCAAACGAAGAGCAATTATTCTAAAATTACAATGGGAAATATAGCAATCAGGAATCAGATGTGAGAATTGGGATGTTCTTTAAAAGTATGGAAAATATAGAAATCCGCCCATAGGTTGCGGGTGATTAAAAAGTAAATAAAAAACTGGAAACTCCTACCTGTTCGCTGTTCCCTAAAAAGCAGTAAGATTTTTGCCACAAATATATTAGAGTATTGCTATAGGATTGATCATACTTAAAAATACATTTTTTTCTTCTTCTCTGTTCCCAGTTCAGCGTTCCCTGTTCCCTAAAACTTTCCAATATCTCACAATTAAAATCATATTGCTATAGTTTAAATGAAAAATATTTTATTTGTATTATACGAAGATTTCCACTCTAACAGCGCCCTCCATGTACATCATTTTGCTAATAATTTAGTAAAATTAGGCTTTAATTGTGTTGTGTCTGTACCTAGAAATAAACAGACTGTTTCTCAGGTAGGAGAACATTTAACAAATTTATATCAGGTGACAGAATACAGAGAATTTTATCGCTTAAATGAATTTTTTGACAATCAAAAAGGTCCTGATCTAGTTCATGTTTGGACTCCCAGAGAAATTACGAGAAATTACTGTCAGAAACTCCGAAAAGCTTATAAATTTAAGTTAGTAATTCACCTGGAAGATAATGAAGAATATGTTCTCGAAAAATACTTAAATAAACCTTTTTCCGAAATTGCTGCGATGAATAGTTTCTGGCAAATTCCCGATAATGTTTCTCATCCTCTGAAATATAAGGAATTTCTAGCAAGTGCCGATGGAGTAACAGTTATTATTGATAAATTAAAAGAGTTTGTACCCAATAATATACCAACTTTAGTTTTATGGCCTGGTGTAGAAACTGAACATTTTTATCCAAGAAATCCTAATCCAGAAATAGCCAAAAGATTTGGAGTTCCTGACAATAATTGGGTTTTTTCTTACACTGGAAATGTTCATGCTGCCAATACTTCTGAAGTGAGAAGTTTGTATTTAGCAGTGGCAATGTTAAACCGAGAAGGTCAACCTGCAGTTTTAATTAGAACAGGTAGAGATTTCTGTAATTTTTTGGGAGATGATGATAGTTGGGCGCGAAAATATGCAATTGAATTAGGATATGTAGACCGAAGTTTAATGCCAGAAATTTTGGCTTTAGCAAGTGTATTAATTCAACCAGGTAGACCAGATAAATTTAATGATTATCGTTTTCCCTGTAAATTACCA
Organism: Trichodesmium sp.; assembly: GCA_051439685.1. Taxonomy (GTDB): domain Bacteria; phylum Cyanobacteriota; class Cyanobacteriia; order Cyanobacteriales; family Microcoleaceae; genus Trichodesmium. The sequence goes on along the minus strand of JBFRWR010000418.1, from coordinate 7,954 downwards.
GAATTTTTAGCAATGGGTAAACCTGTAATTTTACCTGCTACTAATATTGGTTTAGTCATGGAAAATCAGAAAGATGCTTTAGTTTTGCCTGTGGTTGATGGGGTTAATATTGTTAATTCTATGAGAAAGTTATTTGAGGATAGCTCTTTATATCAAAAGTTAAGTATGGGAGCAATTAATTTTGCCAAAACTCATCTAAACTGGCAGGAAAATAGTAGATTATTAGAGTCATTTTATACTTCTATAAGTGGGTAGATTTAATCATGTTATTTATAAGCATTCAGCAGTCAGCAAACCTATTGCTCTTGATCTAGAATAAAAGCTTTATTTCAACCATTTTATTCAGGGATATTATTAACAGGACTTACGCAAAATATCGAATCATACACAATCTTTAGGGGCGAATCGCGATTCACCCCTACTAGATATGGCGGTTATGCGTAACTCCTGATTAAGCCAGAATTCAACTTACTACAAAAAAAGTCTAAAAGTTAGCTCTATATTGATTTTAAAGGCGAGGTATTATTGCATTCAGCTAATAGCTGTTTGTGCAGCATTCCGCAGGAAATGCTTACTGTTATTTTCAAAATATAGATTCATGTTAATAGGATTAATGATTAATTTTTAAGTAGTTATACCAATTTGATAAATATTTGCTACAAATAACTAGGGGATTTTTTAGGAGTCAGGAGTCAGGAGTCAGAATAAATTGCCTCAATACCATTTCTTAGTCCGTCAATCATCTTTTTTGTCAAAAGGACATCTCCTTTAAAATCTTTTTATAGCCATTACTATTCGTAACATTCTTTTTTGAAAACGGTATTATCTGAGAACTAGAAAAAAAGAATATAGTTATACTAATATGCAAAGGTTAATTTTTAGTAGAATGCTGCGCATTTATATCGCGCAGCGTTAAGGAAGTTGTAGATTAGCAAAACAGCCTTTAGCTGACAGTTTTTAGCTACTAATTTAGTATAGTAATTCCCAAAAAGCGTGAGGTATAAAATTTATTTGTTTTAGGCAGTCGGGAAGATGGGAAAATAGGGAATAGAAAATCAGAAAAACAACTGTACCTCATCAGCTTGGAAAATGCTATATAGTAATCCTAAATGATTTATGAAAAGTAGCCATACATGAAAATTTTGGGGAAATTAAAGGTTTGAAGGTGTGTAAACAGCTTAAACAAATATTTATTAGAGTATATCATTTATAGCTTTTCACGAATGAAATAAGATTCCTATATATAGTAATCCTAAATAGGTCATGATAAATCAATACAGTAGATAAAAAAACTGAAACTCCCGCCTGAATCCTTACCCTAAAAAAAGTAAGATTTTTATACACAAATAAAATAGGATTGCTATATATACTGAGAAACAGGAAGTAGAATTTAAAGATTGAGCAAAGATCAAAAGTTATTGTCAAACCAGATTAGCTAATCTTCCTAATTAATTAGTGGATTTTAGTTTATAAAAAGCTAACTGCTAATACCTGAATGCTTACTGAAAAACATTGAAATTATGACTCATTACTCCCCAGCCAAATATTAAAAATCAAATAGGATGACTAGACTTAATCAAGATATAAATAGAAGAAATTAATCAATTCGATTAATTATCAATTATCCATTGGTAAATATATCCCTAGATTCTTACAGCATATTTATGACTAATGATTTACAAGTTTAAATAGTAAAATTATTGTAGCCATCTTTGCTGTTACCTGTATACCTGATAAAAATGGGAAGCTCTGTAAGTGACAAATAATTCGATTGATTTCTTCCTCCTTATTCCCTATCTCCTTTTGACATTTCCTGATACATTGAATTTCTGAGTATTAATTATTAGATAAATGACTTATAGCAATCCTATTTTATTCGTGGCAAAAATTTTACTGCTTTTTAGGGAAAAAATCATCTGGCAATAGGATAGGTAGGAGTTTCAACTTTTTTATTTACTTTTTAATTACCCGCAACCTATGGGCGGATTGCTGTATGACCCAAGAAAAACAAGTCAATTATGATTGAGATTATAATAAAACCACTCAAATTTGCGAGAAATAAAAATTAAATATTCTCACTAGAATTTATTGGGAAAGCGAAGTAACTCCCCAAAAATAATAAATTTCAAACTACACAAAATATCTTAAAAAATTGGCTGGTAACCAGAAGTTAAACTTTAACCTATAAATTCCAGAAATTTTGACTATGGTGAAGTAAAGTTGAAGACTAATATATCTTTCCTATTTACTAAACTGATAAAATTTTTGTACCTCACGAACTCCGAAATTGCTTTCAATAATTAACAATTAATTATTAATTATTACCTCTTCTGATAAAGAATTTATCAAGTAAATCTTAAGGGAAAAATATTGCTATTTAGTGGGTTACGGCGCACTTTAAATAAGGAAAAATTATAGTCATATTGGCGCCTAACCCACCCTAGCAGCACTTAAAGTTTTGTTTATAAACCGCCTCTTATAAAGAATGAGGAATGGCTAAAAATAACTTTTTTTTCTCCATCAATGGAGAGGCTTTATACCTTAATTTTTAGGTAAATTTTTTGCAGGGGAAAAATATCCACTCAAAATATTAATCTGACAAAAATTTATCAAAATAAATTATAGCTTGATAATCATCTGAAGATTATTGATAACTAAATCTAGAAAATTAGGTCAGGAGCAAAATAAAAACAGGTCATAATTCCATTTCTGCTGGCTTAATTAGTAACTCCACTCCCCCTATTATTTGATCTACTCTTTCCGGAGCCAAAGTACCTATCTTATCTATCAACTTAGATTTTTCTATGGTAAAAATTTGAGATATATTTACTATTCTTTGATCCGGTAAATTAGCCTCGCCTGCTGCCAAGATAATATTACCAGGAACTCCAGCTAACTTCATATTAGAACTCAAATTACAAACAACAACAGTTTTAATAAGACTACAATTAAAAACATTGTTTTGAATGACAACATGAGGATGTCTATAACTAGCTTGAGAACCGGATGGTTCACCTAATTCAATCCAGAATATATCACCTTGATTAATTAGCACTCGTCCTCTATTATATTCTTATGATGTTCACTAATACTACTAATAGATTCTGATGCAGAAACATCAGAAATATCTCCATAAGCAGCATTTATTTTTTCTAGTAATAGTCGATTTTGATGCCTACGAATAAACTCTTCTAGAGCTATAGCAATTAAACGACTTCTAGAAATTTTCATTTCAGCCGCTAGTAATTCGGCTTGTTCAAACAAAGACTCTTGTAATGATATTGCAGTTTTGACAGTGGCCATATAATTATACTTTGACTTTTATGTTAGTATAATCACTGGTTATATTGATGTCAATACATATACTAAATAGCTCTAGCTCTATGAATTTATTCAGATATTTAAACCCTCCGAAAATTATGTCCAAAATCATCCTAGCTTTTAGATTTAATTTAGGGTCAATTTGTTTCAGGTAATTTGAGAAAAAATATAAAATAACAGCAAAATCTAAAATCTAAAACAAAAGTATTAATATATCATAAAAATTGGGAACTTATAACTTTGGACAAAAAAAAAGACCAGATTCCCGAATACTCTTTACTGACTATGGAATGGAAAAATTGTCTGTAGATTAAATTTTGTAGACAAGTGCTAAAAATCAGAGGACTTTCTTTTTATCCCTTAGTTAGGAGGTAAGCATTCAGCTATTAGCACTCAGCTCTCAGCTCTCAGCTCTAATTATGAATCAAGGAATTATTCCTTTAACTTATAGCAAATTTTCAATCATAAAATTGAAGCGCAAAAAAGACTTGTTTGAATTGTCAACCCATAATTAGAAATATTTAGATGTATCTTGGAAGCTGATAGCTGGCGGCTGAATGCTTACGTTAGGAGAGTTAGGAGAAATATTTATTTGAGACTTTTTAAATGCAAAATTTTAGGTCAATACAAAATGGACTTTCCTCATTTTAATGTCGTAAAATATCATAACTTGAGAAAAATTAAATACTAAGTCCTAATGGGGAGTAGAAATAAAAATTTTATCTAGAAATTATCTTGCCATCTATTGCCAAGTAACCAAACTATGGAAACCATCCTCACCTTTCTTTACGAAACCGCCCAATACGCAAATACCCTAGTCAAGAGTCAACTAACACATCTAAACTGGGTCAGTTTTATCATTGTCTTCGTCGCTGGTTTACTCACCAGTCTCACTCCATGTATGCTTTCCATGCTGCCAATAACTATCGGATATATTGGCGGATATGAGGCTAAAAGTCGTATCCAAGCTGCTGCCCAGTCTACTTGGTTTTCTCTAGGATTAGCCACAACTCTTGCTGGCCTCGGAATTATAGCATCATTGTTAGGAAAAGTCTATGGTCAAGTAGGTATTGGATTACCAATAATTGTTAGTATAGTTGCTATTTTAATGGGTCTTAATTTATTAGAAGCTTTGCCATTACCCATGCCATCTTTTGATAGTATGGGATGGATTTCTCAAGACTTACCGAAAGGAGTACGTTCATATTTATTAGGTTTAACATTTGGTTTAGTAGCATCTCCTTGTAGCACTCCTGTATTAGCAACATTATTAGCTTGGGTTTCGACAACTGGAGACTTAATTTTAGGTGGAATTTTACTGCTATTTTACGCTATGGGTTATGTGACACCTTTAATCTTAGCAGGTACATTTATCGCCAATATTAAAAAATTTTTAGAACTGCGAAAATGGTCGAGTTGGATTACACCTGCCAGTGGTATTTTATTAGTAGGTTTTGGTGTATTTTCACTGTTATTTAGAATCGTACCAGTTTAAGGGAATAGGGAGTAGGGAGTAGAGGGAAAGAATTGATCTTTTATCTTCGATAATTGATGTTATTTTTGATTTTTGGAGATGTCTAATTAAACGGAGTTTATATCAGGGGATTTCATCTGAGTATGGTACAGCTATTACAGGCAAGATGCCTATGTTACTTTAGATTATTAAAGAGGGAAGTAGGGGCAATTTCCTACGGAATGCTCCGCAAACATGAATTGACTCTACGGGGAAATAATTGATGTTTTATCCTCGATAATTGATTTAATTTTTGATTTTTGGAGATGTCTAATTATGGTTTGCTGAAACAGTATTTTACTGGAGGGTAGGAGTCAGGATTTATGGGAGTTATAGAGGAGGTAGTAGTCAGAATAGTACCTTGATTTTTATGCCCTAGTGCAGCCCAAAATCCTAACTTTTTGAATCTTTTAGACTTAAAAGCTGGCACTTTTTCCAGACAGAAAAAGGTTAAAACGTTTACCTATCAATCCTTTTAGATCTAATCAGCAAACCCTAATTAAACAGAGTTGATATATAGGGGATTTCATCTGAGTATGGTACAGCTATTACCGAATAATTAATAATTAATAGTTAATAATTAATAATTGATACACCATAAAGAAGTGTGAGATAGTCTGTTATAAATTATGAATGCTCCAAATATCAATAATTATTAATTGTTAATTGTTAATTATTTAGAAGGGGTAATTATTAATTCTTAATTGCCCATTGTTAATTGCTGAAAAGCAAGATGCCTGTGTTACGTTTTAGAAAAAAATTGTCGAAACTAATAGGAATTAAATCAATGGATGCTCAAGATTCAGAATTAAAAGAAAAGTTGAATCCTCTGAAAATATTTAAAAGAGAAATATTACCATTATTAGCTGATTTACGATTAGCTATATCTCTACTTTTAATCATCGCTATCTGTAGTATTTCTGGCACAATTATCGAACAAGGAGAGTCAATAACTTTCTATCAAGAAAACTACCCAGAAAAACCAGCATTATTTGGTTTTTTAACTTGGAAAGTAATTTTATTATTAGAATTAGACCATGTTTATCGAACCTGGTGGTTTCTATCAATATTAATATTATTCGGAGCCAGTTTAACAGCTTGCACATTTACCCGACAACTACCAGCTCTAAAATCTGCTAATCGTTGGAAATTTTACAGTAAAAAACAACAATTTGAGAACCTAGCATTAAGTGCAACAATCGAAAAAACTTCTCTAGATTCTCTAGGAGAAGCATTACAAAAACGAGGGTATCAAGTATCAAAAGAAGGAGATAAACTCTATGGGCGCAAAGGAATTATTGGCAAAATAGGTCCGATAATAGTTCATGCTAGTATGTTGATAATTTTAGCAGGTTCAATCATTGGTTCAATGACCGGATTTATCGGTCAAGAAATAGTGCCGACTGGGGAAACATTTCAAGTTAAAAATATTGTCGATGCTGGAATTTTTGCCGAATCACAAATCCCCAAAAATTGGTCAGTTAAAGTCAATCGTTTCTGGATAGAATATACCCAAGAAGGCACAATTGACCAGTTTTATTCAGACTTATCAATATTAGATAAAAGTGGCGAAGAAGTAGATAGAAAAACCATATTTGTTAATCAACCGATGCGGTATCATGGAGTCACAATGTATCAGGCAGATTGGGGAATAGCTGCTACCAGAGTTAGAATTAATAAAAGCCCTGTTTTTCAGTTACCAATGGCAAAAATAAATACTGCTGGAGGAGGTAGAATTTGGGGAACTTGGATTCCTACAAAACCAGATTTAAGTGAAGGAGTATCTTTACTAGCAAAAGATTTACAAGGAACTGTATTAATTTATGATGCTACTGGTAAATTAGTTAGTAGTGTCCGTGAAGGAATGTCTACAGAAGTTAATGGTGTGACTTTATTTGTTGATAAAATTATCGGTAGTACAGGTTTACAAATAAAAGCTGATCCAGGTATTCCAATTGTTTATTTAGGTTTTGGTTTATTAATGGTAAGTGTATTAATGAGTTATGTTTCTCATTCACAAATTTGGGCTTGGCAAGAAGTAGAAAATCGCATTTATATTGGAGGAAAAACTAATCGTGCGAGTGTGACATTTGAAAGAGAAATGTTGGAGATTTTAGATACATTATAAAAACAGTTAAATCGGAAATATCTATCTAATAAACAAGATAATATTAGGGCATAAAAAATGGCATCAAACCAAAGCATTATAATCAGTTTTTCTTAGTCAAAAAGTTAGCATTTTTGGTAAGAAGAGTTAGGCAAAAAATCACTCCCCTACTCCCCTACTTTTGATGTAAAAGAAGTGTGGGAAGTGTGGGGAGTATGAGGAAAGGGAGAAATTTTAAACTATTTACTATACCAAAAAGTACATTGAGTGTTGAGATTTTGTACTGAATAAAAGTGATTACTTACCCCATTGTTAAAAACACCTTTGTAAAACTCCCCTACTCCCCTACTTCCCCACTCCCCTACTCCCTCACTTCCCTACTCCCTCATTCCCCTACTCAAGAAGTAGCCTCATATTAGGATTTATGTAAAACTTTAAATAGTTTAAAAATCAAGATTTAATTATGACAAATTTACAAATTGAAAAATCTACATCTTATACTCGTGAAGATTGGAAAGGAGGATATGAATCTCAACCCAACGAATATGATTATTGGATTGATGATATAGAAGGTGAAATACCTGCTGACTTGAACGGTACTTTTTTCCGCAACGGACCAGGTTTATTAGATATTAATGGTCAATCTATTGCTCATCCTTTTGATGGAGATGGAATGGTTTGTGCAATTAGTTTTAAAAATGGTCGTGCCCACTTCCGAAATAGGTTTGTCAGAACAGAAGGTTATGTGGCAGAAAAAGCAGCAGGAAAAATTCTCTATCGAGGTGTTTTTGGTACTCAAAAACCTGGTGGTTGGTTAGCTAATATTTTCGATTTGAAAAATAAAAATATTGCCAATACAGGTATTCTTTATTGGGGCAATAAACTTTTGGCATTGTGGGAAGGAGGGCAACCTCATAGTTTAAATCCAAATAATTTAGAAACTATTGGAATTGAGGATTTAGATGGAATTTTACAACCTGGTCAAGCTTTTTCTGCTCACCCCAGAATTGAAA
>JBFRWR010000417.1:0-5902 GCA_051439685.1 Trichodesmium sp. | reverse complement strand
TTTACGAAGTATTGCCGTTAGGCAAAACAACCACATTGCCAGTACCGTACCGTAGTACGTATACAGCAGCAGTCCACTAGGCGGTGCCAATTGCCACTACTCTCTCCGGCCATGCATACCATTGAGTCTACTTTTTAAGTTAGTTATTAGTTAATTATAACACATTTTTTTGACTACGGATTAAAATCCGTCGAGTCGTTTCCATCCACCGCTTAAAAGACGGTGGTTTCCCACTTACCGAAATTTTACGATGATACTAAACAGGACTGATTTCTTCCTTGTTCTTTGGCTTGATAAACACCTTGATCGGCTCGTGATATCATATCATCGAAAGTTTTATCTTCTCGACTATATGTACTAACTCCAATACTGACGGTTAACTGCAGATTTCCCTGGTCAGTTTTAATAATATTATTCGCTACTATTTTTCTAATTCGCTCTGCTAACAAAAGTGCTTCTTCTCCATTAGTCTCAGGTAAAATTACTACAAATTCTTCCCCACCATATCGACCTAAAATATCAACATTGCGAATCGTATTATTAATACTTTTAACAAACTCACATAAGGCTTGATCTCCCACTTGATGGCCGTAGTTATCATTGATTTTTTTGAAGTAGTCTAAGTCCATTAATAATATAGAAAAAGGTGGACCATATCTACTAACACGGTTAAATTCTTGATGAGCAAAATTGAATAAACTGCGACGATTTAAGGCTCCTGTAAGTGGGTCAGTATTTGCCAGTTTATTAACTTCTGCTAAAGCATTTTGTAATTCTATTTGTGTAGATTTTAATTGGTCAATTGTATCTTTAAGCAGTAAATGATTGCGAATCCTGGCAAAAAGTTCTGGTGGTTTAAATGGCTTACTAATATAATCAACTGCTCCTGATGCAAAAGCATCAATTATATGTTCTTGTTCATTACTTGCTGTGAGAAAAATAATTGGAATATCTGCATATTCTGGGTCACTCTTTAATTGCTTACATACTTCTAATCCATTCATTTCCGGCATCATTAAATCTAGTAAAATTAAATCTGGTTTTGAAGCTTTTACTCTTTCTATAGCTTGATATCCTCCCTTGGCAAAAGTTAGGCTATAACCAAGAGGTTCTAAAATTACTCTTAATAACTTTAAATTAGTAGAAATGTCATCCACTGCTAGAATATAAAATTGTTGAGGATTAAATAATGATTCTGTTGTCATAGTGTCAAAAAAAGCTTGATATAAATTTGCTTATAGCAATAGTTAGAACCATAATTATTACTATTATAAATCTCTAAAAATAAAAAATCAAAGTAATTATTATAGCAATTCCCATAATGGTGAGGTACAAAACTCTAGCTTTGAGGGAACAGGGAATAGGGGACAAAGAACAGGGAGTAATAAAAAGAGCAAAAGATAACTGTACTTCAGGAGCTTGGGAAACCCTATCTATTTGTCAATTATTTCTCTCGACTCCCTACTCCATTTTTTCTGGAGATGTCTATGAATTTATTTGGTTTAAAGTATCACAGATTACCGTAAAATGGTCAATAGTTTCTGGGATTTTATCCCAGTCAAAATCATCAATTTCTTGCATTAGTTGTTGAGCATATTCTGCCAATAACTGACACTGATATTCTTGCGCCCAAGTTTCTAAACGAGCTGCAAATTTTTCCACCTCACTAATAGCTAAAGTTTGTCGCAATTTAAACCAATTAGTTTCTAATTCTTGTTCGAGCTTATCTAACAATTCATTTAAGCGAATTGGTTGTTCAGAAATCACATTAGTTTGACTAAGATCATCTGATTTTTCGATTTCAGACTGCCCTTGAGATGTGGTAGTAACAGGAATAATCGGAAAAATTTTTTTCATTTCTGTTACTAAGTCAGCGGAATTGATAGGTTTCCGCAGAAACCCCTCGCACAAAAGTTTCAAGTCATACTCATCTTCAAGTTTTGCTGAAGCAGTCAGAATTATAATTGGAATATGTTTGACTGCCCGATCTTGCTTGAGAAATAACGCTGTATCTCTACCATCCATCACAGGCATCCGCAAGTCGAGAAAAATTATATCTGGCAGGTGTGCTTTTGCCTTCTGGATAGCTTCTTGTCCATCGCGGGCAAAAAATAGTTGATGAGATGTTTCAGCGAAATATCCAGCAATTAGATCGAGATTGGAAGTTACATCATCAACCACGAGAATTTTTAATGGAGGAAACTGTTGTAAGTTATTATCCCGTTCTACTAATAAGTTAAATTCTACAGGCGTCTGTGTCAGTTTAACTCCAGGAAAATAGACGGTAAATTTACTTCCCTTTCCTAACTGACTTTCTAGCTCGACTCTACCTCCTAGAATATTGACAAGACGACGAGTAATTGTTAATCCTAATCCTGTACCTCCATATTTACGACTGGTTTGACTGCTACTTTGAGTGAAGGCATTAAATATGTATAGTTGTGCTTCTCGACTAATGCCAATTCCTGTATCTTCTACAGAAATTTCTAAATCAATTTTATCCTCTTGTAGACCATCAATTTTGTATGAATTTACAGAAACTTTCACATATCCTGTGTCAGTAAATTTAATGGCATTTCCTACTAAATTTAGCAATATTTGTCGCAGTCTTACTTGATCAAATAACACTGCATGAGGTAGATTCGGAGAAATATCTATGTAAAAATTCAGCCCTTTTTCACTAGATTTACCCAGGAATATTTGTTGGATTTCCTGAACTATGGAAGTGATATTAATAGCTTCATAATTAAGTTCGACTTTGCCCGATTCAATTTTTGATAAATCAAGAATATCATTGATTAAAGCTAGGAGAGTTTTACCACTTGCCAACACTGATGCTAAATAGGATTTACCCTGGGGATCGGTAACAAAAGATTGGAGCAAATCAGAAAAACCCAAGACTGCATTCATCGGAGTGCGAATTTCATGGCTCATATTTGCCAGAAATTCACTTTTAGCTTTGTTTGCTGCTTCTGCTTGTCGCTTTGCCTCTAGAAGTGCAGTATTTTTTTCAGCTAGTTCTTTTCTCCGCTCAACTTCTTGCCTGATGAGATTAGCTTGAGCAATAGCAATACCCACTTGAGCTGCCACCGCTTCGAGTAGTTGGATTTCGGTATTTGTCCATTCTCTGTAGCGATCGCACTGATGTAGTCCTATTATCCCATTAAGCTGACCTTGATAAAAAGTACCCACTGCCAACATTGATTTCAGTTTTATTTTATATAACATCGGTACTACTGATGTTAATAAGGGGTCAGTATAAACATCATTAGATGCTATGGCACTTTCCTGACTCAGCAACTTTTGTACATGGGGATTTCCTATAATGGGTACTTCTATATGTAATATTGACTCCACTGTTCCGAGCAGATGTTCTGCTATAATGGGTATTTGCAGGGTAGGTTCAGCAACATAGAAATGAATCAAACACCGATTTACTTGAAACGTTGCTCCTATTTGTTCGACAGCAATTTGGAAAATCTTTTCTGTATCCAGACTACTCCGAATTTCATCAGTAATTCGCTTTAGCAAAATACTTTGCTCAAGTTGTTGGCGTAAGCTTTCTTCTGCTAATTTCCGATTTGTAATATCTTCTGCTATACCCGTGAACTGCATAACTTTTCCGGTACTATCTTTGAGAGGAAATGAGTTAACTCTAATCCAACGAATTTCACCGTCAGTACGAATTATCCGATAGGTTTCCTCAAAATCATTCTGGGTTTTAAGATGAAGTTCAAGAGCTATCCTTACAGTTGGTAAGTCATGAGGATGTATTGACAATAACCAATTGCGAGAATTTGCATACAAACTCGTGCAACTTCTACCCCAAATTTCTTCATAAACTGGGGATATATAGATAAATTGTCCTTGTTCAGATAGGATAAAAAAGACTTGATTAATATTTTCTGCTAGTTGCCGAAATTTAGTTTCACTTTCACGCAGAGCATTTTCAGCATTTTTTCTCTCTGTAATATCAATAGCACAAGTAAGCAAGAGTTTATCTTCATTTGTCTCTCCAGTTTGAATTAATGTTCGACTTAAGATCAGGTGATAATTTTTCCCTGATGCGTCATTAAAGCTTTCTTCTGTGACTAGAGGAATACCTGTTTTTAATACTTTGATGTCGTCAGATTGATAGTGCTTGGAGTATTTGCCAAATAATTCCTCATATTTAATTTCTGACAAAGATTTTCCTTGCAAACCAAAAGCTGTAATTACAGCATGATTCAAAAAGTGGAAGTTTACCCTCTGATCTTGTTCTGAGTAACTTTTGAGAAAAATTGGTATTGGCAACCCATCTAAAATATCTGCTAACAATTGTTTTTGTTGAGCAAGTTGCTGGTTAGTCTCTTGCAGATTTTCAGTGAAAATTTTGAGTTCTTCTTCTCTGTGCTTGCGTTCGCTAATATCTTCATGGATACCTGCCATTTTTAGAGGATTGGATTGACTATCTCGCGCTACAACTTTTCCATAGTTAGCTATCCACTTCCATTCCCCTGATTTTGTTCTCATCCGATAATCAAACTTATAGGGAACAGAATTATCCTGGAGATGATCGTTAAGAGTTTTGATTACCATCGGTTTGTCTTCTGGATGGATCAAGCATTCCCAAGTTTCTACAGTAGGTTGGAGTTCATCTCGTTGATACTCTAGCATTTCTAACCAGCGATCGCTAAAATATACCTGATTGTTAACTATATCCCAATCCCAAAACCCTTCTCCAGAAGCTTCTATCGCTAGTTCTAATCGTTCTTGATTTTGTTTTTGCTTCTGTTCAGCTAATTTTTGATTGTGAATATCCTTAATTACCAACAGTAAATATTTGGGAGAACCATCTACATCTCTCATAACTGAGCTGATTTCTTGACCCCACACGAGGGTTTGATTCTGATGAATATATTGTTTTTCTACATAACACGACGGTATTTGTTCCGAAATAACTTGCTGAATTAGAACTGATGTTGATTCTAAATTACTAGGTTGTGTCACCTGATGATAAGTTAGACTTAATAACTCTACCTGAGAATATCCTAAAAATTGACATAAAACTTGATTAACTTGGATAAATTCTCCTGTAAGTGAGCAAATTGCTATGCCATCTGTTGTATTCTCAAATATTTTCTGAAATGATTCTTTACTTTCTAGGCTAGCTATTTCTGCTTGCCAAAATTTTGTTTGGTCTCGGAGATTAGCAATAATTCCATCAATTTTGCCATTTTCATCATAATAAGGTGCATAAGTACGAATTATATATTTTTTACCTATTGTCTTTAAGTTTATCCACCCCTGAATTTCTACTATTTCTCCTAACAAACATCTTGCAAATGCTTCTTTAAAACAACAATTAAATTGTTTTTCTCCCCACACCTCTTTGATATTTTTACCAATTACTTGTTCAGATGTTTGATTAATCAATTTAAGATATGTAGGATTAGCTAATAGATAGTTATAATTAGTATCTAATAAACATATTGCTTCACCACTTAAAGAAAATATTCGCTCATATACTCCTAAATTATTATTTTTTTCTTTGAGCATAATTATTAACTTTTAATAAATAATTTAATTTTTTATAAACAGAATTAACTGCATAATTATAACATAAATAGTCAAAAAAACTTGTCAGCTTAAGCAAAGATTTATTAAAATTGAAAAGTAAGCATTTTCTGCGAAATCCTGGGTATTTCCGTTCCGGAATGCTCCGCATTCCGGAACGGAAAAAACGGAGTTATGCGCCAGCAAAACATATCGCGCAGCCTTTTCCTGCGGAACATATAATATCATGTCCGGTTGAACAGTTATAAATAAAGAGGGAGGAGACAGGAGACAGGAGACAGGAGACAGGAGATAGTCCTCAAAGCACCCCTAATCCCTTCCTGGAGGGGAAGAGAAGTCAGGATAC
>JBFRWR010000416.1:0-7172 GCA_051439685.1 Trichodesmium sp. | reverse complement strand
GAGTTTAGAAGAAAAATCAAGGGACAATTCTTACTCCGACCTCTTAGTTCATTCCCATTTCTCCTGTCTCCTGTCTCCTGTCTCCTGTCTCCTAACCCTACTAAAAGACTTTTTCAGCAAACCCTATTTATTCAGCAAGCCCTAATTATCAATTATCCATTATCAATTATCCATTATCACCAGAGATTAGTTATATTTGAGTAACCTAGTGTTTTTTTTACTCTATATGAATTCCGAATCAACTAGCTCTCAAGGAAGTAAACAGTCCTTTTCAATGGACGATTTTGCGAAAGCTCTCGAACAACCTAAATATAACTATGAATTTCAAAAAGGACAAATAGTTACTGGAAAAATATATAGTTATGAATCTGAAGGTATTTATGTTGATATAGGAGGCAAGTCTTTAGCACTTTTACCAATTCAAGAAGCTTCCTTGGGACTAACACAAGATTTATCGGAAGCGTTGCCATTGCAGCTAGAACGAGACTTCCTAATTATCCGCGAGCAAGATGCAGAAGGAGAAGTTCTTCTTTCTGTTAGACAACTAGAAATTAATCAAATTTGGGAGAAGTTACTTGAACTACAAGAAAGTGGTCAATCTTTCCCAGTTCGAGTAACTGGTACTAATAAGGGTGGGGTGACAGTGGATATAGAATCTTTAAAAGGTTTCATTCCGCGATCGCATCTCCTAGTACGAGAAAATTTGGAGTCATTGATCGATCAAATATTAACTGTCAACTTTTTGGAATTAGACCAAGAAAAAAGGAAGATAGTTGTGTCTCAGCGTTTAGCTGCTCAATCTGCTGGTTTTAGTAAGTTTGTTATTGGTCAATTAGTTGAAGGAACAGTTGTTGGAGTTAAACCTTTTGGTGTTTTTATAGATTTAGAAGGTATAACTGGTTTATTACATATTACCCAAATTAGTCAAAGAAGAGTTGATGCTTTATCAGCAATTTTTGCTCAGGGGAATCCTATTAAAGCAATGATTATTGATTTAGATGAAGGTCGAAAACGCATTTCTCTTTCTACTAAGATTCTAGAAAATTATCCAGGGGAAATGTTGGAGAAAATTGATGAAGTGATGGAGTCAGCAGACGCTCGTGCAGAAAGGGCAAGAAAAGCTTTACCTCAATTGCAATAGCAGGGAATAGGGAGTAGGGAATCGGGAATAGTCGGAAAAACATTTTCTAGTCTAAAGTTAGTCATTATTCTACGTTATCACTAATTCTTTCTCAGCTATTAGGTGTAATTTTTCTATTACTTTTCAAAAAGGCTGAATAAGTTACAAAACTTATTCAGCAATTTTTATAGTCGAAATTTTTATCAATATGAAATGGCAGGAAAAAGAAGAAATCATTCTTAATTTTATCAAGACAATTTTTCAGCAAATAATTTCAGAAAATCCTACTTTACCCATTAGGGCAGTTTCTAGAGCTGGCGCAGAAATAAGTGATGTTTTAGAAGATAATTTTGTTGAGATAGCCAAGAAAAAAGAAAAAATTATTGAAGTTGCAGGCTCTCCTAAAGGAGCAACTAAAAATCCCTATGATATTTATTTTATATATGAGTTTACCAAACAGGAGCAAGAGTTAATTTGGATAGATATTAAAGCCACAAATACAGCTTACAAAAATAGTAATCCAGATATGGGAACTTACAAAAAATTTATAGATTTTTTCAAGAAAGGAAATTATTTTGCTGTATATTGTGTATTAGCTTATGTTCAGGATAAAAATGGTTTAAGATTTGTAGAAACTCCTACAGGTCAAATGGTTAATATTTTTTTGTTGAAAGATATTAATTCTTCTGTGAGGATTCAGCCAAATAATCAATTACAAGTTAATTATGCTGCTTCTCCTCAACCTCGAAGTTTAACTGAATTTCTTGATTTACTGAAAGAAAAAGTACAAGCTTCTTTAGTTAGAAAGCAGCAAAAAATCGAGAGAGAAATTAACAACTTAGAATCTGAGTTTGATAATGTCAAACAACAAGTGATAAAGACTCTATATCGCTAATTTCTTGATTGGTAAATTTTAGTTCTTGGTAAATCAGGCAATCAATTTTATTTATATCTATAGGATGAATACTAATAACTTTTTCAAAAAATAAACTTTTTTCATCCAACCAAAAAGGTAATCTTTTTAAATCACTGACTTTTATTTGTGGTTGCTGCTTAGGATTTTTTCTAATAATATTCATCTGATACGCTAGATATAAATATAATTTTGAGTTTAGTAAGCGTTCCGTATAAATTAAAATATTTTCCCAGTTTTCCTTTCTAAAATTAGAATAAATAGGAGTTAATACATATAAACTATTATTTGCCATAAAATTTTCATTAGTAAATTTAGCAATTAAGCGAGCGCTTGATTGTCTAATAAAAATTTTAGGCGATCGGTAAATTTCCAATTGACCTAAACCAATGCGCTTTTTATTTTTAATTCCTTCTTTTTCCAATCTCACTCTAATTTCTTCGCTCAGTCTAAGTTGCAATTCATAATCATATTTAATGTAATGAGAAAATGCAAAAGGTTTATCTGGAGATGATAAAGATTTTCCTCCTTCTAGATAAGGCATAATTAATCCAGATTTATCTCTTTTATAATCTTCTTTCGTTACTAAAAATTTTTCAGTTAAATTCAACAACATACAACAAGTTCTAATTGATTTTTTGGGAAAATAGTCAACTAATAGTTGATTCTTAGTTAGTTTATCTAAAATCGAGTTGGAGTGAGATATACTGATTTTACATTCGACGTTTTTCAACCATTTATCCTGATTGATATGCTGAATTTGATTTTGAGAAATATCTTCTATTAAAACAGGTTTTTCGGGGTAAATATTCATAATATGCCAGATTGTTTGACCGCTAGCGACATTCTCAAAATCAGCTAAACCCATCTGCATACATTTAATTTGGAAATTTTCAAGAATCCACTTTCGCAAATAATAAGCTGAGGTTTCGTAAATCGAATTATCTAACAAGTAAATTAGATTACCACCTGTTTTGAGAAGATTTAAACCATGTTCAATAAAAAACATATACAAGTTTAATTTACCATTTTTAACTGAATCAGGAATAAACTCATAGTTCCTTAAATAATATTTTCTATGACTTTCTGGTAATTTTTTACTTCGTCTGCCGTAAAAAGTTATAAAAGGTGGGTTGCCAATAATATAATCAAATTTAAGCTCTTTTTTGATGTTTATTACTGGAGGTGAGTCTTGGTATATGCTATTAAATTTATTAATAAAATCAAATCCTTTTGAGGCTTTGACAGTAAAATCAGTCTGGTAAAAATTTAGATTTTGATAGGTAGAAATATCAATATTAAAAGATTCCTGTAGTTCTAATAAAAACCGAATTTTACAAATTTCTAATGCTTCCCAATCTATATCAAATCCATAGATTGAATTTAATATTTGATCTACAGAATTAAAAGAGAATTTAGTCAGTAATTTTTTTGCTAAGATCAAAATAAAGTTACCAGTACCTACGGCTGGATCTAAATATTTAAAATTTGCTTGCAATTCAATTCGTGAAATAATTTTATTGACTAAATCCTCAGAAGTATAAAATGCTCCTAAACGCGGAGAACGAGATTTAGCAAATATTTCTAGATTAATTACATCAGATTTGAGATTTCTTGTTCTATCTAAAAAAAATTTATCAAGCAGAAACTCTTTTATATTATTATTTTTAAGTTTGATAATCAACCCATAAGCAACATCTTGAAATTCAAGACTTAAATTAGGTAGTTCCTGATTATTTGTAATAATTTTTATCTGCTGGAAATTGTTTGCTTCTAACACCAAAATTTTTCAAGCCTCTAAACTAGATAGATAATAATTATAGAATATAAAAAAAATGCTAGGGATTAGTTTAATCAATTCCTAAAGTAAACCAATCTTATAGCAATTTTTATCAAGAACTATTGAATTTATCATAAAATAAGTAGTTATGGTAATATCATTTCTGTTTAATTAGCAATCAAAAAATTTATTATCTTGCTTCAGAGGTGATCTTCTAGGGAATACTCTGTAAAGGCGAATCGCTTCTACTCATTCCCTGAACATAATATAAAAGTGGATATCAGTTAACAGCCTGATATCCAAAAATATTTTGATTTCAGAGATTATTAGTAACTGCTGATAACTACTCCACAAAAATATTAACTAATCTGAATCATGTCGGTATATTCAGTCGCAAATTGTTCATAGGTCAGACTATCATTTTCTGTTTCAGGACTCCATAGTAACTCAAATACTAATAAATAATCAGGGGTAACTTTACCCAAATTTTTCAAAGTTTTCTTCAAACTTTCCCAATCATTAACTTCATCAAATAAAGGATAATCATCCTCTGTTCCAAATAATAATGTGACAATAATATGATTATCAAATTCCACATTATCATCAACCGTATTCATATCAAACTTACTCCGTTCCGCAAAAGAAAACTGTTCAAAAATCCGTTCCGCTTCCTCTCTCGTCTCCACAGTTTCCGAACTCGCCGCAACATGAGTCCAATATTCCTGAGCTTGTAATAGAGCGATCGCCGACTTTAATAATAAATCTACCCTACCTTCTGGCGTATTAATATCAATCTCTTGACTTATTTTTGCTAGATTAGATTGAATCTTATTTGCTGGTGCAACCATCGCCACCTGTAACTTACTCACAGTTACAATATCATTAACCAAATCTTCCGGTACAGCAGCAACTGGTACTTGTTCCTCAATAACTTCCACATATCCAGGCGACTCCTCGATAACTTCCACATATCCAGGTGTCTCTTCAATAACTTCTACATATTCATCCCCATCTACCACTAATACTTCTCGATGATAACCACACATATAAGCGATCGCCACAATTAGACCATAGAAAAGACATACCAATAAAATTCCAATTAACAGGACTGTCACAAATGTTGGTAAGGTTGCTGCTGGTCCATCGTAATAGGTGTAAACAACTCGTTCATGAAAAGTCGGACGGTAATAGTAACGGACTCTAGTTCTGGGGTTGACATAATAATATCGACTTGTACCAGGTTCTTCATAATAATATCGATTTGTGCCACTTTGAATAAGATAACGTCGTCCGGTATTAACATTCATGTAGTAACGTTGCTGGGTTCCTGGTTGTACATAATAAAAGCGTCCTGTACCTGGTTCTTGATAATAACGTTCGGTAGTTCCTGGACGAACATAATAACGTCGTCCGGTAGCAGGTTCAACAGAATAACGTTTCTGAGTAGTTGGAGCAAATGAACCACTGCGAGTCTGTCCGCTACTGTTAATTTTATTGGTAGTGGAGGGAGTTGTATTCCTGGGAGTAACTACATTGTTGCTAGGTTTAGAAAATGAACCACTGCGGTTAGAAGTGCCCCCAGAATTAACCGCAGGTTTTGCTGTTGAGGGAGTTGTATTGCTGGGACTAACTACATTGTTGCTAGGTTTAGAAAATGAACCACTGCGGTTAGAAGCACCTCCAGAATTAGCAGCAGGTTTTGTGGTTGGGGGAGTTGTATTGCTGGGACTAACTACATTGTTGCTAGGTTTAGAAAATGAACCACTGCGGTTAGAAGTTCCACTGGAAGTCGAGGGAGCAGTATTGTTAGTTTTTGGTGTAACTCTATTATTTGTAGTTTGAGATTTTGATTTACGCGGTTGACTGCGTGATGGGGAACTACTTCTACTTCTACTGCGACTGGAACTGCTAGAACTTCTACCACTGCTTCTACTACCTCCTCCTCTTCTTGCATAAGCAATGGAAGGATTAGTATTAATTAACTCGCCAAGATCAGAACTTTGGGGGTTAATACTAACTTCATTCACCAAAAATAATGAGACAATTGTGGCTAAGATTAATTTAGATTTACGCATTTTCTGATTTCTCCTGATTTTTCCTAATTTAGAGTAGTAGACTGACACACCTTAAATGGTGCAATAGTAGGGGAGGGTTTATAATTAAAAATTAATAATTACCTCTGCTTAAAACTGAGATATAGTAAGCAAGTACGGAAATATTATTTCATTATTCATTATCCATTATTCATTATTAATTAATTTCTAATCCGCCCTCATGCACAGTTTTAGTTGTGTCGTTCTAGTAGTAGTAATTAGCAGTTAACTATCAGCTTGTTTTTTAAATTATAGATTTTTAAGAGCTAGCTTTTTTATTAGCAATTTCCCGATTATTTCGATATAAATCAATCCGATTTTGAGCAGCTTGATATTGACTATGAGATTCGGGAACTTCTTTCATTAAAACTAAAGCTTGATGCCAGGTCATTGCTACTTCATTCCACTCTGCTTGAGTATTAGCAGTTTGGGCAAGTTCGGCTGCTTTTGTTGCTGCATTTATTCCTTCTCTAAATGGGTCAGAAATAACTTCGGTCGTTTCGATCTTTTCCGAATTTGCCGAAGTCTTTTCAGAGTTAGTAGTAATAGTTGAATTTTCTGGAATATTGGCAGAATCTACCATAAAATTATTACTTATGTGATTTTCTAATATTCCACTTCCCAAAACAGATAAAATCAAACCAATTATAATCAAGATAAAATTTTTTCTGATTTGTCTCTGACTCCAATTTGTCAGATAAAAAATTACAAATGCAAAAGGAATAAATAAATAAGTAAAACCCCATAAAATTCCTTCACTAAAAGCTTGAAGCCAGCCCCAAATTCCACCTACTATTGCTAATATTAGACCTAGAATCAAGAGGCAAATTCCTAAAAAAAACATTGTCCCTGAGTATCCTGACCCGATGTATATTTGTCCTAAATTTATGCTATTTTTTTGTCCTTAATTTATATTATACAATTGATAAAACCTACATTCCGCAAGTGAGGGGTTCTCTAAGGGGATTTTTTTAAGGCTATACTATCTGTGTAGCTAAATAGCATCCCTATTCTCAAGTCTTTTAAGTCAGTATTTATGCTTAAGATTTTCTGAAAAATTTGACGAATAAGAAAGTTAAATTATAGATAATTCATACAGTATAAACACTTGCCCAACCACTGCTTTTTCTGCTAATGTTCATACTACAAATTGACGTGCGGAATGTGGGATATAGAACCCCTAACAGTATCTTTGCAAAAGTGAGGATTAGGAGACAGGAGACAGGAGACAGGAGACAGGAGACAGGAGACAGGAGTCAGGAGACA
>JBFRWR010000415.1:0-5635 GCA_051439685.1 Trichodesmium sp. | reverse complement strand
TCTATTCGTGAGTTGAACCATTGGGCATAATTGCTTCTGTGAGACAAACATCCTCAAGACTAGAAAGATTTAAACTAGAGCCAATTAAGTTAGCATGACACAAACAGGCTGCTTTTAAGTCTGCTCCTTTAAGAGATACTAATAATAAACCAGCACCATAAAGATTAGCCTTTCGTAAGTTAGCTCCCCGCAAGTCAGCTTCCAATAGGTTTGCTCCTGAAAGATTAGCACCTTTCAAATTAGCACCTCGTAAGTTAGCTTTGCTCAAGTCAGCAGCTTGTAAGTCTGCCTTTTGGAGAACAACACCATTAAGATTAGTATTGCTGAGATTAGCTCCTTGTAGATTAGCTCCCATCAAATTTGACCCACTAAGATTGGCATGACTGAGATTAGCTCCTTGTAAATCTGCTCCAGTTAAGTCAGCAGCACAAAGGTTAGCCTCTACTAAAGTTGCTTCTGTTAAATCTGCCTCAATTAGTTTTGCACCACTGAGATTACCCCGTTGTAAGTAGGCTCGAATTAGACTTGTCTGATTTAGCAAAGCACCACTTAGGTCTGCTTCACTCAGAATTGCCCGATTCAAAGTTGCCTCTGTTAAATCAGCACCACTCATAATTGCCCGACTCAGAGTAGCTCCTGTTAAATTTGCTTTAGTCAATTTTGAGCCATTCAGGACACAAGTTTCGACCATACTTGTACCAATCAGAATAGCTCCTGTTAAATCAGCTTCTGAGAATATTGCCCCACTCAGAATTACTCCACTTAAATCCGTTTCAATAAGTATAGTTTTAGTAAAGCTAGTGCTACTCAAATTAGCTTCAATTAATTTAGCTTCAGATAGGTTAGCATGACTAAAGTCTGCACCATTTAAGTTGGCTCCAATTAGTTTGGTTTTAGCTAAGTAAGAATCCTGAAAACTAGCATTACTTAAATTACTACGATTGAGGTTTGCTTCACCTAAATTAACTGCAATTAGGTTAGCTCCCTGAAAATCTCTTTCTCCTTTGGAGTGTCTAACTAATAATTCAGTCGCGCTTAAAAGCTCACTGACATTCATAAAATAAAGCTGTTAATTTGTCTTGATATTTTTAATTTGCTTGGAACTGTAAGAATGCAAAAATTTATAGTTTGAGAATGATAATGTTGATTTTTCTTCCAACAGAAATAATGTTGTTGATGCTAAACAAAAGTTTTCGGCACAACCCAAATTTGGGATGTCCTATTTGTGATAACAAGTTTATTAGTTTTGGGTAAATGAAAGATTCACCCCATGACTAACTAGAAAAAATGGTAGTTAGCAGATGAATGGGCTGATTTTGTTAGTTTCCTTGCTATCTGAAGACTCTTGTGTAGCTGCGAGTCTGTTCAGCTAGTGTCACCCCCCTGATAGTTGATGGAATGACTAGATAGCAAGTTGTGATTGGGTTTTACGGCCATTAGGCAACGAGGCTCGTTTGTAGCTGAACCTTGAGTATCTGATGTTTTTTTACTGTGTTTATTGGCTGTGTCCACTTGATTCATCAGTGCCTAATTTTTTCTGAAATTGGCTGCTCTGTTAATCAAAATGATAGCTGAGAATTTACATTTAGACAAATTTTCGTTGCTTCAATAACTCTGAATCTTGAGTGAGAATATTTTTATTGACAAAATAGACTTTTTATGATATAAAATTTGCTACTTTAAAAAAGACTTAACTCATTAATAAATATATACAAAAAGCCTAAAAATTAACCAATAAATTTTGCAATTATATGTTAATATAATAGTTTTGCAGAATATCATTAACTATAACTGCAAAAGTTGAGTTAGGGTATCTATTAACAATGACAACACAAATATTACCAAAAGTAAACAGCTTAGGAGATTGGGCTTTTTTAGCTGTAGAGAAGCATTTTCAGAAAACCCTCAGCCATGAACTGGAGGTGCTTAAAGATAAAGACCCAGAAGAGCTACATCAAATGCGGGTAGGTATGCGTCGGTTGCGTTCTGCGACTCAAGGTTTTGGACCTGTTGTAGATTTGCCGAAACAAGCTCAAGATCAAAAAATTGGTAAAATTGCTCGTTGTTTGGGAGGTCTAAGAGATTTAGATGTTCTTTTAGAAGCTTTGGAAAATCGTTATAAACCTAATTTACCTGCTAAAGAAAAAGCTGAGTTAGAGGTGGCTTTGGTACAATTGCGCAAACAGCGTCGTCAAGCTTTTAAAAAAGTAAGAGAAATTCTGGGTCAGAAGATTTATTTAACGTTGAAGCATAAATTACAGGAATGGTTAAATAACCCAATTTATACGGATATTTGTCAATTACCGATTCAAGAAGTTTTACCAGATTTATTATTACCTGAAGTTAGTAAATTATTTCTTCATCCTGGCTGGTTAGTAGGGGTAGAAAAAGAGGATTTAGAAACAAGTCAAAATCAGGATTTCTTGCTACAGAAAACTAATTCTAGATATCAAGTTCTGAAAGTTAATAATGACAAATATATTAATATTAGTGATAGTGAGGAAGAAAAATTACATAGTTTGCGTAAAGAGGTGAAACGGGTTCGCTACCAGATGAGTTTGTTTACTGATTTTTACGGTCAGACTTATAGCGCTTATTTAAAAGATATGAAAGATATCCAAGAATATCTCGGTGATATTCAAGATGGTTCAGTTTTAAGAGAATTTTTGGAAAGTGTTTTACAATCTAAAATTGATAAAGTTCTTCCTTCTTTGGCAATACAAATTCAAGAAAATCGCGAAAAAGCATTAAAAAAATGGCAGATTTTACAACAACGTTATCTTAATACTCAAGTTCGACAAAATTTCCGCTCAGAATTATTACGACCACTAAGATGAATCTGGCTCTAAAATTAGTTTGATAAAGATTGGCAGTAGGCAAATATTAGATTAAAAAAGAAATATATAAAATTCATTTAATCTCAAAAATTAGTGTTGATATCTACTGCCTTATTCAGTTAGTGAAAAAATATTTTTCATGGTAAGTTTTAGGTGTTATAAAACAATACGAAAGTAGAAAATAATTTTCAGATAAACATTAATATGCAATCTGCTATATTGTAATAATACCATGTCCGGATAATTAGTGATAAAAAAAGTTTTTGTTTGTAGAATTGCTCTAGCCCGACCTATCTATAGATCGGGCTAGAGCAATTCTACGAGCTTTAATTATAACTATTCAACTGGACATGATATAATAGAGAGTTTCTACAGCTCGTGAAGTATAGTTATCTTTTGTCTTTTTATTTATTGTCTTTTCCCTTCAACCTAAAACTTTGTACCTCACGCTTTTTGGGAACTGCTATATTTGAGCATAATTTTATTAGTATAAATAATAATCAAACAAAGTTTAACCTGTTTGTAACCTTTTAATTACCTAATCTTTACCTAACTAAGATAAATTGAATATCGTATATATAAAAATAAGTATTTTTTCAACTGGAATATTTTAATATGGCTCCGATTTCAAGAGCAATTATAGAAGATAATCAGGATAATTCAAACGCTGAAGAACATCTACATTTTTATAATAAAGGTGAAAAAATACCTCTGACATCCCAAGGTATTTGGCAAATTTGTCAAGGTTTAGTCAGACTTAGTACCCTTTATCCAATTGGAGAAGAAGGTCTTTTAGGTTGGGCTGGCCCTTCTATGTGTTTTGGCAACTGTTTTTCCCACTTACAGACTTATCGAGCAACTGCTTTATCAGATGTTTGTTTGATGTGGTATACAATGGTAGAGATAGAAGCTTCGCCAAAACTAGGCCAAGAGTTGTTACCTCAGTTGGGAAGAAGATTTCGGCAAACAGAGGCATTATTGGCGATCGCCGGACAACGACGAGTAGAAGACAGACTCTATCAGTTATTATTGTTGTTAAAGCAAGAATTTGGTCAATCTGTGGCTGATGGTACTCGGTTAAATATTCGCTTAACTCATCAAGATATTGCTGGTGCAATTTGTACAACGCGAGTAACTGTGACTAGACTTTTAGGAAAGTTGCAACAACAAGGATATTTGATTAGGGATAAAGAACGTCATTTGATACTTAAAGATGAGACTTTTGCAGATTCATCAGATTTGTTTGGCTTTGGTATCAATACAAAGACGAATTACTAAGGTTAATGTGGTTATATTTATAATTGCGATCGTGATACAGCGCTTACCGTTGGTTGCTAGTGAGGTACACAGCGAACATGGAAGATACCTGTGATATCATGTCCGGTTGAACAGTTATAAATAATTAGGGAGGAGACAGGAGACAGGAGACAGGAGACAGGAGAAAAGAGGGAGGAGTCATATAGAATCCGGGTAAGTAGTTATCGTATCGCGCTCCGAGTCAAGAGACGCGGTGACGTGGTGACAAGGTGACGCGGAGAAAGAAAGGATTTGAATAGGATGATTTTTTCAATTAGTATTCAATATAACATTTGTCTTAACACGAAGTAATCACTGCGATTAGTGTATAACCGGATTTTATATAACTTCCCTATTTTCATTGCTGGTAAAGGATAACGAGGTAATCCTTGGCGATAAGTTTCGGGCAAAGACTCACGCTTAATTTCAGCCATACTCACAGAATAATAACCGATAACATTACGATTTTCAGCGTTGGGAATAGCTATAAACGTGGTCGCAATTCCTTTCCGATGGTTTTGCCTGGCATATTTTTTCAGGTACTCATTTAAGTCAGAGTTTCCGCAGTCAAAATTCTCTCTATTGACACTGCCATCCAAAGGCAAAAAAATCCAACTCATAACTACCACTTCCCATACTCTTGCTGATGCTCATTAATTGCAGCTTTTAAAGCTTCGTTAGCAGCAGGTGGATTTAAAGTTGCGGATTCTATTATTTCCCAGTCGCGATAGAACTCCGTTCCGCTGCGCGATCGCTCACTGCAATTACTTCTGGTTCCTGCACTTCCTCAGTCGCAATATCCAAAGCCAGTTGTAGCAAATACTCACTGACAGTCAAACATCTCAAACCAGCAGCTTTCTCTAAAAGTTGTTTTTGCTCTGGTTCCAGAGTTATAGTTATATTCGTTTTCTCAGTATTTGTCCTTACTGACATAATATTTCACCTGCTTAACGTTTTTTTTTAAATAACTATTATTATAGTTTACTTCTTCCATTCCAAATTGCCAACAGTTTTGAGAAATAAGCGATCGCTTTATCTATTTACCAGAAAACTAGAGCGATAGAGCGATCGCTTACAGCAGATTCCAAGTATATGAAGTACAGATATTAACAATTAAATGTTTTTAGTGCGATTTTTCGCGCGGGTGTACCTCACTAAAGTGAAATCTACTATAATTCAAAATGTCTAACTCCTGTCTTATTAAATTCATAAGCAAAACTAATTACATATCCTATTTCTCATCATCAGGTAATTGAAAATTTATACCCTCATCCCAAATTATTTTCTATACAAATCCCCTTAACTTTTCTTCACAAAAACTAAAAGGATATACTCGACATTTTGTCAATGAATGTAACGAAATATTTCAATTTTCTTATAGATTTGTATCAAATTCCAACTTTTCTCTACCTTTTTTTCACATTTTCTGGTACATATACTCATTAAGTATCAGCAATTATGCTCAAGGAGCAATACTTAATGTTCACATCTGTTAAACCCGC
>JBFRWR010000414.1:0-9768 GCA_051439685.1 Trichodesmium sp. | reverse complement strand
GGGAAAATATTAAGCATAAATACTTAATTACTTACTCCTATCGATCGCTATAATTGCCTCCTGTCTCCTGTCTCCTGTCTCCTGTCTCCTATTTTTGATACTACATTTTGTCGTGCGGAATGTAGGTATAAAGTACAGATGTTAAAAATTAAATGTTTCCAGTGCGGGAATCTTGCCCGCGATCTGTGTACCTTACCAAGGTGGAATGCGCTGTAATTCAATCAAACCACCAAGGATTGGCAACAGAATTTACTTTACTCAAAATTGCCTTTTTCCGCAAAAATCTTTTCATTCCATCTGCACCCATCCGAGAAATTCCTAAACCAGAAAATTTAAAAGAATTTTTTTCTCCTTCATTTATTAACGCTGTTAAACCAGCATCATTAATACTAATTCCACCAGCATTTATCTGACTAGCAACTGCTAAAGCTTCAGTTTCAGAACCTGCAAATACAGCAGCACTTAAACCATAAATCGTATCATTTGCTAAATTGATTACTTCCTCAATTTCAGTAAAAGACATCACAGGTATTATCGGACCGAATGTTTCCTCAGTCATTATTTTCATACTATGATTTACCTGACTTAAAACTGTAGGTAAACACCATAAACCACCATCTAATTTTTCTACATTTCCTCCATAATTAATAACTGCACCTTTCCGCACAGCATCTTCTAAATGTTCAGTAATAATATCTACCTGTTGAGCCGAAATAATTGGTCCGATTTCTCCTGATTCAATATTAGGATAATTTAAGTTAAGACTTTTAGCTTTGTCGGTAATTTTTTCAATAAATTCTGTGAAAATTGATTCGGCTACATAAATACGTTCAATAGATAAACATGACTGCCCTGCATTAACAACCGAACCCCATAAAATAGCCGATGTTGCTAACTCTAAATCTGCTGAATCAAGCACTATAGCAGGGTCTTTTCCTCCCAATTCTAAGCAAGCTGGAATTAATTTTTTTGCTGCTTCTTCGGCAATTTTTTTACCTGTAGGAACACTACCAGTAAAACAAATAAAGTCTACATATTCTATTAAATTAGCCCCAGTTTCTCCAGCTCCTTCAATAACAGTAAAAATATCCTGCAACAATGGAACAGTAGCTATAGTTTCTAACAAAGGTTGAATAAATCTAGGAGTAATTTCACTAGGCTTAACCATAACAGCACAACCAGCAATTAAGGCGGGAATAGCATCTATTAAAGATAATAATAGAGGGAAATTCCACGGACTAATAATACCAATCAAATGATAAGGAACGAATTGATTTTGCAGTTGAATAAATGGAATTGTTGTGTTTTTGTTATCTGTAGTTGTTAAAAGTTTTGGTGCTAGCTTACACCATCTATCTATACTATTAATTACAGAATCAATTTCTACTCTTGATTCTATTACCCTACCTGTGTCATTAACTAATGCTTGAGTAAGTTGTTCTTGGTGAGATAAGATAGATTCTTTCCATTGTTGAATTATTGCAATCCGCTTTTCTATTTCCAACTCCTGCCACTGAATTTGTGCAGTGCGTAAATTGAGAGATTTAGTCGCAATTTGTTCTGCTGTTGCTGGAGTAATAAAATAATCAATTTCGCCAGTGCGTGGATTACGAATTGGTAATTGATTGACCATGATTTTTTAAATATTTTGATTATTATTGCTATCAAAGTATAGCATTATATCTCATTTTTTCAATCTAAGTATAATATTTATGTGAAGAATAATGTAGTTTCAATTTATAAAATTCAATCACATAATTTGAGGTTTTATTTGTATCTTAAAAAACTTATTATTTGACATATTTGATAGTTATGATAATATCTGAAACAAAACTAGAATCAAGATCAACTTTATGACTCATTTATCCCAAAGTTTTAGAGATTTTGAATATAATGGTTGGCAACAATCTGTAGAGCAATATAATAATTATTTTACTTCTTTAACCAATCAAATGATTGAACCTCTGTTGAATAGTGTGAATGCCCAAAAAGAAACCAAAATACTTGATATTGCTACTGGACCTGGTTATGTGGCTAGTGCTGCTGCTCAACTTCAATGTCAGGTAATAGGATTAGATTTTTCTGATGCTATGTTAAACAAAGCTAAACAACTTAATCCTCATCTTGAATTTATTCAAGGGGAAGCTGATTTTTTACCTTTTGAAAATGAAGAATTTGATGCTGTTGTAATGAATTTTGGAATTTTACATTTGGCTCAACCTCAAAAAGCAATTAATGAAGCTTTTAGAGTGCTTCGTCAATCAGGAAAATTTGCTTTTACTGTCTGGGATGTACTGGATAAATCTATTGGCATTAAGTTAGTTCACCAAGCCATTCAAACTTATGGAAATTTAGAAAGTTCACTTCCTGAAGGTCCTCCATTTTTTTATTTTAGTCAGGTAGAAAATTGTATTGACGCTTTACAAAAAGCAGGTTTTTCTCATCCTTTAGTCAGTAAATTTTCTTTGACTTGGGAGTTGGCAAGTGCTGATGAACTATTTGATGCTTTTTATCAAGGTACGGCAAGAACAGGTGGTTTACTTCGCAGTCAAACAGAGCAAAATATTTCTGATATTAGGAATGCTGTTCGTCAAACATCTTTATCTTATTTAGACAAAAATAAATTAATTTTACCTATGGCTGCTTTAGTAGCATCAGGAACAAAATTATGAATATTTTTTATGAATATTTCTGGAAAATAATTCTATAATTTTGAGGTAAAAATTTTGTTGAATGTTGAATTCTATGATTATATGATTATATGAAATCAAATATGCTGGTTTAGAGCATAAAGTTAAAATATTAGTATTGGCAAAAAAATTAAGTTTGCTAGGGGTTTGGTTCCCAAACCTCTACAGTATTAGACATCTCTAAAAAATCAATTTGCTCCTTATTCCATATACAGCAGATTCCAGCCATAAGAAGTACATAAATTAATAATTAAATGTTCCCAGTGCGGGCATCTTGCCCGCGACGGGTGTACTAAAATGGAATCAGCTCTAATTAGGAAAAGTAAAAGTCACTTGCACTTATTATTTTTCCTATATTTGGTGTAAAACTTCGTTTCCTATTCCCTTTCCTTCCAAAAAATATATTACAAGAAAAGCAGGAAAAAGATAATTAAAAATTAGATAATATCCTGTTTTGCCAACTCTTGAATTGTTAAACGTTGAGTCTCAAGAAAATGTTTTCGTTCGACAACTCCACTATCCATAGTATTAGCAGGATAACCATGAAACTGACGATAACTTTCTGCATATATATCCCAACGTTGTCTTGCTAATAAATTTTTCATTCCCACTTGACGACGATATTTACGCAGAGCAGTAATATCAATTTCCGCGTAAGCTGCCATACTTTCCCCCGCCCCAGTTTCCGCTAATATTAAACCTCGATAGTCGAGAATTTTAGAACCTCCATCAACCGATGCTTCAGGAATTGGAGTATTAGCAATACCCGCAGTATTAGCAGAAACAACATACATCATATTTTCTACAGCGCGGGAAACCTTAGCTGCTTCCTTCGGCGATCGCGCCGAGCCATAAATTTCTGAAGTAGGATGGAGTAAAATTTCTGCTCCACGCATCGCCAAACATCGGGTAACTTCTGGAAATAAAATCTCATCAGAGGCAACTGCAGCAAGATTCCCAATCGCTGTTTTAGCAACTGGAAATATGCCATCTAAACCATAACACTCAAGATATTTATCCCAGACATCGTGGGGAGTAGGAGCAAACATGGAGTTGAGACGACGATAACGTAATACCATATTGCCACTGGGGTCAATTACAAAACAGGTTTGAAAATATAAGTCGGGAAAATTGGGATCAAGTTCGTAAGCATTACCAGCTAGAAAAATAGCATTTTTTTTGGCAATTTCTCCCAGACGCTCATATATAGTATCTGTCATTTCCAAGCAAGCTTTTTCTGCCCAACTTGTCAGAGACTCTGCCATCGGAAAACCTGTGAGGAAGTATTCTGGCAGGAGGACTAATTTACAGTTAGGCCCAATGAAGGCTTTACTAGCAGCTATTTGTTGGGCAATACGGTTAATACTTTCTTGGATCAGCGATCGAGCTTCTTGGCGGTTATTGGCCTTATTTACGGCCTCAGCTTTGACTTGGAGTGCTAAAGCTAAGAAAGGACTAATTTCAGAAATAGCTTCTACCATAGTTTGCTAAATAAATAAATTATAGATATAGGTATAAATAAATATAAAACTCAGAAGTCCCTACAGCTAAAGTCAAAAGTTAAATTTTTGGGTATTCCTGCATAGTAATGTCGAAGATATATAGAACCCATTTGGGATTTTATAGATTGGGAGGGAAGATCGAGGATTTTTCTACTTTTTTCCCCTATTTTATTTCTTAATCTCCTGACTCCTGACTCCTGACTTCTGACTCCTTTCAAAAATAAAGGGCGCAAAGTATTACGCCCCAGGGAAATAGATAACTGTAGTTTAAAGTGAAAAGGTTGAAAATAGGCTATTCAAGATAGCTTATTCAGCTTGGTCTTGGTTAATTTGCCTTTCTATAGTTTGAATGGCCGCATTAAGTCCAGCTAATCTGGTTTCTAGGTCATCTCTCATCCACTTCAAGAATTTAAGTTTATTTTCCTGGTGGACTTTACGAGATTCTGGTTGAAAAAAGTCCCAACCACAGCATGACTTGGCAAAAAATGGAAACATGGACAATCCTCTCAACTCATCCTTACTTAATATTTTGAAACAAAAATTCTGGAAGTGGTAGGTTATTCTTAAATTTTTTTTGACACTGTTGAACAGTGTATGAATAACAGTATGATAGCAATTAGGTAGTCCTGTCGATGTAATAATTTAGGATAGACCTGAAATTCTTAGTTTCAAAGAAATAGTATTCCCTTGACTACTTGACTTTTTTTAGGGTATCACTACTTTTACACCAGTACCCGCAATTACAGCAGTTTCCGCGCGTTACTAATAGACATCTTGCCAAAGTTTTAATTAAATAAATTCAAGATATGAAATAAAAAATTCCATCTCCCTATTCCCTATTACCTTACTTTTGCAAGAATTCTAATAGCAAATTAAAATAATATAAGGAAATACAATTATGCTTAATCAATCTAGTATTTATTCATCACCTCTGAAACAAGCTATTGACCGCCATCCATTAACGGTGACTCCTGAAACACCTTTGATAGATGTACTAAAATTAATGAGTAATTTGCAAAATAGCTCCCCTTTACCCAATCTTCATGTAATTAAAAATGACCAAGAAAATGAATCACTATTTTCCAACCAAGAAAAATCTACAAGTGTTTTAGTAGTAAAAAATATATCTTTTTCTCCGCAGCAAAATGATAATACCCAATCATGTTTATTAGGCATATTTACAGGTAGTGATATTGTCAAATTAATTGCTCATGGTAAAGTTAATAGTCTACAAGATTTATCAAGAGACCTGAAGATAGGTGAAGTAATGACCTCTAATGTTATTACTCTCAAAGAATTAGATGATCAAGATTTATTTACAGCTTTATCTCTTTTCCGCAAACATCAAGTAAGTCATTTACCAGTGCTAGATAGTCAAGAGCAAATAGTTGGTATTGTCACACCAGAAAAAATTCGTCAAGTGTTGCAACCTTCTAATATTCTCAGACTGAGACGGGTAAATGAAGTCAAAAATGATAATGTTGCCGTGACAATTACCAAAACAGCATCATTATTGAAAGTTAGTCAATTGCTGTCAGAAAATAAAGTAAATACTGCAATTATTACAGAGAAGAAAAAATTAAAAACACAAAAGACGGAAATTGAAAAACCAGTCGGTATTATTACTGTTGAAGATATTGTCCAAGCCTATTTTATCAATCTAGACTTAGCAAAAATACCTGTAAAAAAGGTAATGAAAACTGAACTAGATTTTCTCAAACCAACTGATTCTTTATGGGATGCTCATAAAAAAATGTTGGATGCGCAGGTGCAACTTTTGATAGTATGTGGAAAACAAGATGAGTTATTAGGAACAGTTAATCAAACCACTTTACTTCAAGTCTTAGATCCTACAGTAATGTTCGGGTTAGTCAGAAAATTACGAGCTGATGTTAATCAACTACAAGCAGAAAAATTTGAGCTGTTACGCACTCGGAATGCAGAATTAGAAAAAGAAGTTAAGGCACGAACAGCAGAAATACAGGAACAATTGGAGCGCGATCGCCTGCTGGCAAAAATAGCTTTAAGAATTCATCAATCTTTAAATTTAGATGAAATAATCAATGCTGCAGTTACAGAAGTTCAAGAATTTCTGAAAGCGGATCGAGTGCTACTATTTAAGGTAGAATCTCCGAAATTGACAAAAATAGTTGCTGAGTCAAAAGATAATAATTGCAACAACTATTGGATGGAAGACCGAGTTTCATCTGAGCGGTTAATATCAAGTTTAAAAATCAAGAAAAAAAAGATTCAGGCAGTTGCCAATATCGAACAAACAGATTTAACTATAGAACAAATTACTAATTTGCAGCAAAAAAAGGTACAAGCTTTCTTGATAGTACCTATTTCCAGAGATAAGCAACTATGGGGAATTATGTGTACTCAAGAAGACTCTGGAACCAGAGATTGGCAACCATCTGAAATTGATTTATTGCAACAGTTAGCTACCCAGTTGGCGATCGCTATGCAGCAAGCACAACTTTATCACCAAGTACAAACTCTCAATACAGACTTAGAAAAACAGGTACAAGATCGGACAGCAGAATTACAACAAAAAGTGAAAGAATTGGAGCAACTTAATATTCTCAAAGATGATTTTTTAAGCACTGTTTCCCATGAATTAAGAACTCCTCTATCAAATATGAAAATGGCTATTCATATGTTGAAAGTTTTTCCCATCTCCGAAAAGGGTGAAAAATATTTGAATGTGTTAGATACAGAGTGTAAAAGAGAAATTGAATTAATCACTGATTTATTAGATTTACAGCGTCTAGAAGCGGGTACAGAATCTATTGCTTTAGATACAATAGACTTAACAACTTGGCTTCCTACTATTATGGAACCTTTTAAATCACGAGTCAAAGAACGGCAACAAATTCTCAAGAGTAAATATCCTCAACAACTACCTACGATTCGTTCTAATAATAATAGTTTAGGCAGAATTTTAGCAGAACTCCTGAATAATGCTTGCAAATATACTGAAGATAGTGGGGAAGTCAAATTTGCAATTGAATTTAACCAGCAAAAAAACAGTAAAAAACGTTTGTCAGAAGAACCTTCTATCATCAAATTTATCATTAGTAATCCCTCAGAAATTCCCGAATCTGAGTTACCTAAAATATTCAATAAATTTTATCGAGTACCGAATGCCGATCCTTGGAAACAAGGTGGAACAGGTTTAGGTTTAGCTCTAGTCAAGAAATTAGTAGAACAGTTGAATGGAAATTTATTAGTCACCAGTAGTCATGGGTGGACAACTTTTACTGTGGAATTGCCAATGTAAACGAATTTTCTGAAAGCAAGATTAGACAAGACCTCTCGGAAAAAGAGGGAGTAGGGAGTAGGGAAGATGAGGAAATGGGGAGTAGGTTCATTAATTGATAATGGATAATGGATAATTGATAATTACAAGAAGGTTAAAACCGTTACGGAATTGAATATCGGGAAATTCAAGAGCACTTTTTTTCCCCTATCCAAGGGGAGGCTTTAAACCAGAATTATTTAATTATTAATTATTAATTATTAAATAATTGGGTAAGAGAAAAACAACAGTACCTCAGTAATTTGAGAAACGCTATATTAATAATTAAATGTTGTCAGTGCGGGCATCTTGCCCGCGTGGGTGTACCTCACGCTTAGTGAAATCCGCTATAGCATTTCCCAGTAAGCGTGAGGTACAGTTCTTTCTGGAGAAGGGTGGAACTGGAAGTCTCCCTGACAAAGGGGGATTTAGGGGGATCATTGGTTTACCTCACTGGGTTGGAAACTGCTATCTTGATTAATTGCCAAATATCTGTCGGATTTGATATCATCAGGACTTACCGAATAATTAATAATTAATAGTTAATAATTAATTATTAAGAGTTGATATTCAATAATTAATTATTCATTCAACAATTAAGGTTTAAAGCCTCCCCTTGGCTGTGCCGCGAGCTGTCGCTCTACAAGGGGATAAATCAAAAAAAAAATTCCTTTGAGCCAATCCCCTTCTTTCAAGAAGGGGTAATTATTAATTATTAATTGTTTTCCTACGGAATGCTTTGCAAACTGCTGTCGCAGACATCAACATTGTTAATTGCTGAAGCAGAAACCCATATCTAGTAGGGAAAAATGGAATTTGCTCTCTACAGATAGGGTATTATCTACAAGTTTGCGTAAGTCCTAATTCAGTAATTCTAAATTCACGAGAGTTATTTTCTTCCTCTCAAACATCAACTATTGAGCAGATTTTCCCATGCGAAATAAGACTGTAAAAGTATTATCAGTTATTACAAGATTATTTCCAAAAGGATCTTGACCATAATCATATTCTTGATTTTGCCAACTCAAAGATAGAGTCGGACTATTATTTTTATTGTTTAGTCGCCAAGTTAAACTAGCACCATAAACAGAGCGGTTAGAAGTTTCATCAACTGGTGCAACATAACCAGAAAAACTAACAGTCTTAAGCGGACGAATACTAAACTCTAACAATAACCTGTCTTCAAAAGAATTTGGTAGAATATCACCAAAATAATAGGTGACACCAACAGAAGTAATTCTCCAATTTAAACGAGCGCTCGCAGCAAGTTCACTAGCAGGTGAATTGTTAATAATATCCCCAATTTTAGTATCTCTATCTATAGCATAATTAAAGAATGTTGATAAGCTAAAATTAGCATTTTTACTAATCCGAAATCTTTTAGCCATATTCCCAAAAAGTTGACTATAATAATCTCGGTCTGGGTTAAGATAACCAATTCCACCAGCGCGAAAACTCCAGCCATTTACTGTGCTTTTTGTATAATCACCACCCAGGTAGAACTTGGGTTTTTCAGAGGCAATAACACCAGTATAGTAACGCAAAACATCTTGAGTACCCGTCCAATTTCCTGTAAAACTCAGATGAGGAGAATAACTCGTTTCTTCCCGATAAATACTTTCTCTGACAAAGTTAGCATCTTGTTGTAAAAAGCTGAGATATACTTGGGCATGAAAATCTTGCAGGTTGGCAGTAGAAAATGTACCTTGATTAACTGCTGACTCTAATTCCACATTGCTCTCTGCTCCACCTTCTGCTCCACCACTGGCGATCGCTAATTGTGGACCAGTGGGGTCGTAAAATGTACGGCCTTCGTTAATACTGCGGTCAATGTTTGGGGACAAACCTAACCAAATACTATGATAATTTCCTTTGGGGACTTGCCTTAAGCTAGTAACATCCGGTGTTAAACTTTTGGCTCTTCCAACTCCAGCGGAATAAATGGTAAAACTGCTGCTAGGCAAACGAGTATTATTAGCTGCTAAAAATAAATGACGGTTAATATTAGAGTTGACAGCATTTTCACTACCTTTTAAGTCGGGAATCACATCGGGTAAAAATTGCGCTCCTGCTTGAATGGCTGTATTTAATCCTCGGTTTTCATCATCAAAAAACATGGTAAAACCATGAATTGTCCGTCCTAAAACTGCTTCTGTATCATTAGCTTTGACCACTTGACGAACTCGCGACATTGTGGTAGCAATTGTGTAGTCAGTTTTGTCTTCTCGTTCAATTTGGGTTTTTTGAGATTGAGCGTTTCCGGGAAAAGCACCTG
>JBFRWR010000413.1:0-6955 GCA_051439685.1 Trichodesmium sp. | reverse complement strand
AGCTAATCCTGAGAGAACTAGCGCGTTATTACCTTTCTTCTCCTTTGATAACAGAAGAATCGTTTTCAGAAGGGTAGTGCTGGTATCCTAGCTCACTTCGCCAGGCAGCTAAAATCTACCGAACTGTTTCCAAAAGGCATTGTTTCCCATATCTTACCAGATTTAAGTTGATTTTTGTTTGCGTAGCATTCCGCAGGAAGCGTTCAAAATCTCACAAATCTAGGAAATGGATAGGTTTAACAAGGTTTTTGGTTAATAGTTGCGTGTCTGCGGGCTATCAACCCTAGCCTATTGGCCAAAGGATATTTGAGATTGTAGCATTTATTTGCTAAGTATTGAATACAGTTTGGCATTCATCCCAAAACCAAAACTTCTAATGGTAGGAATCTTCATACTAAGATTAAGATAATTCTAAATTATAGATTTATAATTAACCTGATACATATAATTTGTTTAGTATCTCAGTATTTAATATTAAATATAGCAATAATATAGCAATATGAAATGATTCGTGAAAAAAGCTGTAGGGGTTTGGTCTCCAAACCCAAGCAAATGGGATTTGGAAACCAAACCCCTATGATTAAAATATTACAACCTATTTAAGATTGCTATATACCTAACACACAATACTATAGGAATGGATTTTTGCCAAATTCATTTTCAGGCTCTTCTGTTGTTTCCGCGATTTTGCTTGGAGGCTGTTCCTTTGTAGGAATTAAAGGATTATCAATCACTTCCTCAGTTTCTTCTATTTCTTTAGTTTCTTCTACTTCTTGTGAATTTTCTATCTTTTCTGTTTCTGTTATTTTTCCATCAGAAATGACCTGAGAAGGAGCAGTTTTACCTTCTGCTGATAACTTTAGGTTTTCACTGCCACCTTGATCATATAGAGTTTCACCTAAAGCGAACAGCTTTTCTCTAAATACCTCAATCTGTTGATTTAGCTGTTCATTATTAATTGTAGTTTCAGAACTAATCAGAACTTGCTTTAACTCCTCATAACTCTGTCCAATTTCTGTCGCTAACTCTTCATTAATCGCATCACCATGTTCTTTAATAGTTGCTTCATAGTTATATAAAAGAGTATCTGCCTGATTTTTCAATTCTGCTAATTGTTTTTGTTGATTGTCTTGTTCTCGATAAGTTTCTGCTTCTTGCTGCATTCTTTCAATGTCAGACTCACTTAGACCACCTGTATTACTAATTTCAATACTTTGTTCTCTACCCGTTCCTTGGTCTAAAGCTCTCACCTTGAGAATTCCATTAGCATCAATATCAAAATTAACTTCTATTTGAGGTATACCTCTAGGAGCAGGAGGAATTCCTTTCAGTAAAAATTTACCTAGACTTTTATTGTCTTTAACCATTGCTCGCTCACCCTGAAGGACATGAATCTCTACAGATGTTTGTCCATCAACCGCAGTAGAATACATTTGGGAGAGACTCGTCGGAATTGTTGTATTTCGCTCAATCACCTTAGTATATATTCCTCCTAAAGTTTCTAAACCCAAGGATAGAGGAATTACATCTAATAGCAATAAGTCTTTTACTTCACCCCCTAAAATACCAGCTTGAATTGCTGCACCTAAAGCTATAGCTTCATCTGGGTTAACCGAAGTATCAGGCTTTTTACCGTTAAAATAGTTAGTTATTGCTGCTCGAACTGCTGGTATTCTGGTCGAACCTCCCACTAGAATAATCTTATCAATACTTTCTGGCTTCATCCCAGCATCTTTCAGTGCTTGTTCTACTGGTTGAATTGTACTTTTAACTAGAGGTTGGACTAATTTTTCCAATTGACTACGAGTTAACTGAGTCTCTAAATGCTTTGGCCCTGTTTCGTTGGCAGTAATAAATGGTAAATTAATATTCGTAGTTTGGGTAGAAGATAGTTCAATTTTGGCCTTTTCTGCTGCTTCTCGCAATCTTTGTATTGCCATTTTATCTGCAGATAAATCTGTCCCTTCACTATCTTTAAATTGTTCTACCAACCACAAAACTATCCGATTATCAAAATCATCTCCTCCTAGATGGTTATTACCAGAAGTTGCCTTAACTTCAAATATTCCATCTCCTAACTGTAAGATAGAAACATCAAAAGTCCCTCCACCCAAGTCAAATACTAAGATAGTATGGTCTTCGTCTTGCTTATCTACCCCATAGGATAGAGCAGCAGCAGTTGGTTCATTGATAATTCTGAGAACTTCTAAACCAGCAATTGTCCCTGCATCTTTAGTTGCCTGTCTTTGTGCATCTGTAAAATAGGCGGGTACTGTAATGACCGCCTGAGTCACAGAACTACCTAAATATTTTTCAGCATCCTGCTTCATTTTTTGCAGGATCATGGCTGAAATTTCTTGAGGTGTATAATTTTTTCCTCTGATCTGAACATTTACAGTATTATCTTTTCCCTGAATACAGGTATAGGGAACTCGGTTACGTTCTTCTTCTGTATCGTCCCATCTTCTGCCGATAAATCTTTTAATACTAAAAATTGTATTAACTGCATTAGTTACTGATTGTCTTTTGGCTAGTTGGCCAATTAAGCGTTCATGGCCTTTAGCAAACCCGACAATACTAGGTGTTGTACGTCCACCTTCTGAGTTGGAAATTACAACTGGTTTCCCCCCTTCTAAGACGGCCACACAACTATTAGTTGTTCCTAAATCAATGCCAATGACTTTTCCCATAGTGCTTAGGCGTTCTTCCAGTCATAATTTGCTTTAGTCTCTTGACAGACTTTTTATACTCATTGGGCTAGATAATAATCTAGCTGTGAGCTAATTTTTGTGAGATGCTGATCAAGTAGTTTTACTCAATCTTTTGTTGAGATTAATCAATCTAGGAAACTAATTCCTCTTCTACTGTTTTAAGGAATCTCACCCTACAAGCTCGAAGTGATAGGGATAATTATTCCTATCAATGTTGCATTTTTAATTCTATCAGACTTTTACTCAGGATTAAAGCCTAAAGTGGTTATTCAAAAATTTGTTCAAATATATCAGGAATGAGAATTAAATTAAGAGAGTATTTGTAAAGTAAAGATTAAGACGGTCATACTGCTTAAAGTTCGGTGGGTTAAGGCGGAAAGCTAAAGATTTTAGTCCAATTCATAATTATTGCTGCCTTTTTCCTGACGGAATGCTCCCCAAAAATGTCGGCGAGTGACAAAACCCACCCTCAGTCTGGATTTAATATTCCTTTGAAAAATAGTCTCTAAAATACATATTTTTTTTCATAATTCAGACGTTGAATATCTTAGGCAACTTTACTTCACTTCTGTCGGTCATCAAATCCTCGTTGCCAAATTGATTTTAATCAGCTATTTCTATTACAAATATTCAGGAAACAGAACACAGGTTACAGGGAGAAATAATTGATATTTTCTGGCTCAGAATAAATTTGAGTTTTGATTTTTGGAGATGTCTATTGATTGAGAATAAGATTGATTACTACAGTTATTGGATATGACAATTAATTAGTGATTTTTACCACAGTTAACTGTCGAAAATTTTACTCACAACTTAGTTTTGCAAAAATATTAAAAATCAATAATTTTTATCCATCAAATTATTAGTTTTATTGCTTAA
Organism: Trichodesmium sp.; assembly: GCA_051439685.1. Taxonomy (GTDB): domain Bacteria; phylum Cyanobacteriota; class Cyanobacteriia; order Cyanobacteriales; family Microcoleaceae; genus Trichodesmium. The sequence goes on along the minus strand of JBFRWR010000413.1, from coordinate 3,365 downwards.
AGTTTGATTCATAAAAAATAAATTTTGATGAAGATGATTGAGATTTTAATTTTGAGTTTAGTACCTTTTTTTTGTATATTTTTAATTAATCTGAATACAACTTAGAAAGCATTTATAACGTAAATCTTCAGGGAAAAATGTTGGTAGTTGGTGGGTTACGGCGCACATTAAATTACTAAAAATTATAGTCATATGCCAGCCGAACCCACCCTACTGGACCGTTTCAACTAAAATAGTGAATTAGATTTGTCATTGCAAACAACAGTGTTTGCGGAGCATTCCGTCAGGAAAGCAATCTCCAGGCACTTTTCTATTGCAACATTTAAGATAAAACGGTCCACTACTGGCGCGTCAAGCTTAAAATGGTCTGTTAGGAGCGAGCAACGAGGGAATATCTCTCCCCCAACCCCTCTCCTGCGAGGAGAGGGGATAAATCTCCCCCTTCCCTTGCAGGGAAGGGGGTTGGGGGGTTAGGTTTTTTAATCCACATTTTCCAGCTTGACACGGAACTACAAGGGCTTAAAGTTTTGTTTATAAACCTTCTCTGAAAAACTACAGTAAAAACAAAAGATTTAGTCTGCTTCTGAGTCAGAGTCAGCTTGATTTTCCTCTGACTCTGTTATTTCTGGAGCTGTTGCGACTTTCACCATCGCGTGTCTAAGTATACGGTCTCCTAAAGTATATCCCCTGACAAGTTCCTCTGTTACAGTTCCTTCTGGATGGTCTGTTGTTGCTTCTCGCATCACCGCCTCATGTAAATTTGGGTCAAACTCTTGACCTTCTGGACGCATGGGAGAAACTCCTAATTTTTTCAAAGCATCTACCATTTGCTTATACACACTCTGATAGCTTTTATGGATAGCCATTTCTCCATCATTTGCAGGTTTGATTTGGGAGCGGGCACGGTCAAAATTGTCAATTACTGGTAATAATTCAATTATTGTGGAACACTTTGTCTGTGTATCCAATTCTTCTTTTTCTTTTTGTGTACGTTTACGGAAGTTTTCAAAGTCTGCTGCTAGTCGTTTGTATTGAACTTCAGTTTCTGCAAAATTAGCTTTGATAGTTTCTATCTGATTTACTAAATATTCATTTGCCTCTTGTAAGAGAGCTAGCTCTTGGGACATTGGCTGAACAGTTTGCTGATCTGTAGAGTCATTTTCTTGAGAGACTTCAGTGGTACTCTGCTCAGAAGTTTGAGATGAATCCAATTCTGCATTTGGATCAACCCCTTGAATATCTTGAACATTCTCCTGTATTTCTTGATTTTTTGTTTCTACAGATGGTATCTCCCCTGCCATTTAATCTTCTCCTAATACTGAGGGTGGTTACTAATTTATCTTGCTTTTTTACCCTGATTAATTATATCAGAATAAAGAAACACTAAATTAAAATAGTGCTAATCATAATTTTTGTTAACTAGCACTATTTTAATAGTTGATATAAGGTATAGTCAAACATCTAAACGCAACAATTATTCTATTTGAGAAATTAACTTCAGTTTATAGTTTAATTATTTATCCAAAAATTATTTTCCAAATCTAAATAATAATTATCATCATAAAATTATCTTCAAAGTAATGCTTTTTCAAACTCTATAGGAAACGAAAGATCAAAAAAAGCAGTTTCTGGAATTTCAAAAAGAAATCATAGTAATAATAATTCTGGTGTCATGGCCTTGTGGCTGTTCACGAATATGACATTCTTAGCTATTTTTTGACTTCAGCCTTATATTATACTCAAAAATGTGATTGTGAGGCAAATAATTTTTTTAGTCTAGATTTTGATTAATCATAATTGATTGTATCGAGAATCTCCTACCTTTGAACAGGAGTAAACTATCTCTTCAATTGCTAAAATTACTATATGTGGTCTAGTAGCTCCTGGCCTTAATTTTCATTAAGCATCTAGACTATCCATTTAAACGAAACAAAGCTACTGAAAGAACACGGTAGACAACAGTAATCAAAAAACGAAACTATCAAAGGAGTGAATTTTAGTTAACAAGTTGTTAAGCAGATGTAAATTATATCAAAAACTTAGGGAATACTTTGAATTAAGGAGAAAATTTTATCAGTCATGGCCCCAAGCTCTTCACAGAATTCACGCACCGCTATAGTTGCCCTCAGTAATCTCTCTCCCTTTGGGAATAAACTGGTTCAGGCTGGCTATGTCAATATTGAACAGTTCCAACAATGCCAAGTTGAAAGCCGCAAAACAGGTAAATCACTGACAGAGCTACTTGAAGCTCTAACAGGACAACCTCTACCACCAGAATTACTCAGACATTATAAAAAGCAACAACTATTTGAGTTGATGATTATTTATGGTGTAGCTGCTTTTGACCCAGAGATTACTCAAATTCCAGCAGAACAAGTATGTTATCTGATTGATCAGGTAATTCCTATAGAAACTTGTCGTCGGAATAGAATTATACCCCTATTTAGCCACGAAACTCATTTGGCCAATCAGTTAGTCCAAGCAGGTAAAATCAGTCAAGACGAAATGCTGAAAGTTTTGACTGAAAGTAGTGGCTCACATAATAGTTTAGTCGAGGATTTAGAAAAGTTTATCGGAGACCCCATACCAGCAAATTTGCTGAATGATTATGAAAAACAGCAACCCTTTGTCATGGTAGCAATGGTTGACCCGGATAACCTCCAAGCGAGGGATGAACTGAAGGAGAACATTCTCAGACATCGTGGGTTAACTTTACAACGCTTGGTTATTACCTCAGAAGATTATCAGAATTTAATCAACTATTACTTAGATGAGCAAACCAGGAAAGATACTGCTGCTGCCAAAAAGGCAGCAGATAAAGAGTTAGAGTTAGAATCAGGTTTTTTTGACGCTCCTGGTCAAGATTTAGAGGATGCAGCAGATGACACGCCAGAGGATATAGCACACAGCCTCTCAGAAGCTGAAGATGCCCCGGTTATTAAGGCCGTTAACGTTATTTTAGTTAAAGCACTAACTGAGGGAGTATCTGATATTCATGTAGAACCTCAAGAAGAATTTATTCAAATTCGGATGCGGAAAGATGGGGTTTTACAAGAGTATTTTCGGTTTCCGAAAAAGGTTATTCCTGCCATTACTTCGCGCTTTAAAATTCTTGCCAACTTAGATATTGCCGAAAGAAGACAAGCCCAAGACGGTCGTATCCGTAAGATATTTAAAGGACGTACCATTGACTTCCGGGTAAATAGTTTACCTAGTCGTTATGGTGAAAAAATCGTTTTGCGGATTTTGGACAGCTCTAGTACCCAACTGGGACTAGATAAGTTAATCTCAGATCCGGAGACTTTGGCCTTAGTTAGAGAAACAGCTAGTCGTCCATTTGGATTAATTCTGGTTACAGGGCCAAC
>JBFRWR010000412.1:0-19570 GCA_051439685.1 Trichodesmium sp. | reverse complement strand
TCCACAATATCAAGATGATAAATGTTATGTTGAGCCAGTGCTTGAGATAGTAATTTATTAGGCTGTCGAAAATCAAATTGTTCTGGAGAAAACTTGTAACTAGCAATTACTTTTTCTCTTAATTTTTCAATGACTTGTACTTCATCAGGTATGAAAACTACGACTAAAGTAATATTGTGCCTATCACAAATTTCCTTGATTTTTAATAAGTCGTTAAAAGCATCCTGAAAATGTTCTGGAAAATCTGTTTTTTCAGGATTTTTGATAAAAATATAACTTCTCTTTTTTGCTTCTTCCAAATGAAAATCATCCGGTGAGGTAGGTAAGTCTTCTCGATATTCAATATCATGATGATAGAGGTTGCCTTCAAACTTACTATTTACCTTAATCAGAAAATCAAAGAAAGATAAAACGTAAGAATCTTGAACTTTAAGTAACCTTCTATCTTGTTGTGATTTATAGTTATCAGAAAAATCATTTCCCACATAAAAAGATAGCAAAAGCATATCAGGATTTAACTCTAATCCTTCATTGACAAATAGAGATAAATAATCTTTAGGTCCAATAGCAATTATTCCCATATTAATTAATTCTATAGGTTGCTGACTATCCTGATTAAGTTTAGACTCCAATAGAGTCAAAAAGTTATGTTTATAAGGTACGCCACTATAAGCAAAAGAATCACCTATGCCAATAATTCTATATATACCTTCGGCTTTTTGTTTAGTAAATTCAACATCTTTAAATCCACGAGAATTTAATTGGAAGTCATAATCTGTAGAAAACGGTTTTCCTCGCCAGCGATTATAAGATGAGGGGTCATAAAACATAAACGAAGGATTAATTTTGTGATAAATTCTAAATGCAATTTCTGTCAATCCAAATGTTATTAAAGAGATAATTATTGTTTGACGTAGGAGGGAAAAAAACTTTTTCATCATTAAGTTTTAGTTTTTTGAGATGAATATTTTTGCTGAATTTAACCAAACTCAGTTTAGATTAATAATCAGTAAGAGGTTAATATAACATATAGCAATCCTCTAATAGATTTGTGTCAAAAATCCTACTGCTTTTTAGGGAAAAGGCAACAGGGAACAGGTAGAAATTTCAGTTTTTTTATCTACTTTTTTATTGTTCACGACCTATTTGGGATTGCTATATAATTGTCATTTATGAGCTTTTAAGTAGATAGACAGAATTATTTGTAGATATAAATTTTAGATTATCTGTTGACTACCTCTAGCATTAGTTAAATTAACTGGGCATAACTTAATTTTTCTATAGCCATGTTGATATTAGGGTGAGTTGCTATATTTAATCAACATAAAAATTCTCAGAGGATTGCCATAGTTGACAATCATAAAGTAGATATATATTATGATATTGATTAAATTTTAGCAATTAATTTAACCAATAAAACTTACCTTATCATTAATATCCTGTTGGGATAATCGATTATAAATAGAATCATCCTGTAGAAGCAATTCATAAATTGCACCTACTTGACTTCTTGCCCATTACCGATTATTTATAACTATTTAAGAGAAAATTATACAAGACAAATTTTCCCAATATAATCTACAGAAAAATATGCAAAAAAATAATTATGAATTAAGTTCTAGATTAATTGTAGGTATCAACTTATGTCTAACAATAATTCCAGCTATAGTTTTAGGACTTTTAATTCTTAAATATAGTGTTAATGTGCCAATTCAAGACCAATGGCAAATCTCTGATATATTTGAAAAATTTAATCAAGGAACCCTATCTTTCAAAGACTTAATTGCACAACACAATGAAAGTAGAAAATTTTTTCCCAGACTTATTTTTCTCAGGCTAGCATTTCTCACAAAATGGAATATTAGATATGAAATGTTAGTCACATTTTTACTAGCCTGTATAACTTCTGTAAATATTTATTTGTTAAATCGACTAACAATAACTGGCTCCCATATTAAAAGTCTAGCCATAGCAGTAATTTCTAATATATTTATTTTTTCTGCCGTTCAATATGAAAATTGGTTGTGGGGTATTCAAATAGTTGTTTTTACTCCTATAGTCTGTATTACTACCTCAATATTAATTGCCTATTCTCGACTAAATAATATTCTCAAATTTTTAACTTGTATACTTTTAGCAACCATCAGCACTTTTTCTTATGCTAATGGTTTATTAGCCTGGGTAATAGTCTTACCAGTATTAATTTTAGTACAATTAAAATCTTGGTCAGATATCAGGAAAAATATAATTTTATATCTTCTTTGGATAGTTGCATTTATCGCCAATATTACCTTTTACTTCCATAATTATCAAAAGCCATTATCTCACCCCAGTCCATTAGAATCACTTCAATATCCATATCAAACATTCCAATATTTTCTAGCATTTTTAGGTAGTTCTCTAGGAGTTGGTAGTAGCATACAACCTCTAAATAATTCAATTATTTTAGGTGCAGTAATTATTACTCTATTTATTCTTTTCTGTTCTTATCTGATACGGCATATTAAAGACTATAAATTACGGCATCAAACTATTGGCTGGATTATGCTAGGTTCTTATGTAATTATCAGTGCCTTAGTGACATCTGCTGGTAGAGTAACACTTGGTATAGAACAAGCTCTTTCATCAAGATATACAACATTTTCTACCTATCTAATTATCTCCATAATTCATTTAATGATAATCGTCGGAGAAGATGCTATTCAAAAATATTCTGTTGTAATTAATAAACGTTTATTCTCGAAAATAATTTGTTGGTTCCTTGGCATAATAACTGTTTTACAACTACATAACTTTACCTATAGCGTAGATAAAATGAAGTCCTGGAAACAAGATTTTTTGAAATATAAAGGGTGTTTATTGCTGATTAATTTTACTCACGATAACTGTCAAAATCTGATAGACTCTTACTATTTTGAATATATTAAAAAACGAGCTAATTACTTAACAGAACTAGGTTTTTTAGACCCCAGTTTAATCAAAACTAATCGCATAGCAGAACTAATAGATGCCAGTGATAGTAGACAAATAAAAGGTAGTTTTGAAAAGCTAGAATTTATTGGTGGTAATAATTTATTAGCGACTGGTTGGGCAGTATTTACTGATACTAATTTACCTGTAGATACGATAGTTCTTAGTTATGATGATTTTCAAGGTCAACCTATTGTTTCTGCTGTAGCAGATATGACAATGCCAAGACCTAATCTTGTCAAAGAATTTAAGAATCAAAAATACTTTAAATCAGGATGGCAAAAAGTATTATCTACCCATAGATTTCCTCAAGGAAATGTGAATGTTAAGGCTTGGGCTTTGGATACAAATACAACTAAATTTTATCAAATTCCTGGTAATTATGTAGTCAATAATAATGGTGAAAATCTGAGTGTTTTGTCAAGTAATTAAATAATAGGGAGTAGGGAGTAGGGAGTAGGGAGTAGGGGAGTAGAAAATAAGAAAAAAAATTGTACCTCATAACTGTGGGAATTACTATATTGAGTGATTGTTTAATTGAACAGGAAAATTTAGTCTGAGTTAATTCTACCTCTCTCAATATCAAGAGAGAGGTTTGAATGAAAAAAAATTGACTATTTGTCATAGAAACTTCAAAGATAATGACAACAAAACCCCGCGACAAATTTGCCAAACAATATCTCAAAGAATTACTTTCAGCTTTTGGTAAAGTCGAAATTAGTTGAGAGGTGAAAGGGAAAGTTAGACAAGTAGATATTTATTTTTCTCCAGTCTCAAAAACTCCTACTTCTAAACTCAATTTAGGAGTATTAGATAAAATATTATTGAGTGATTGTTTAATTGAAACATTTCGGAATCAACCTACCTTAAATAAAGTTATTCATTAATTGATAATGGATAATGAATAATGAAAATCATCTATAATTATCAATTTAAAAGGAGAGGTTTTAAAGCTAAATTCGATTAATTATCAATTATCAATTATCAATTATTCATTATTAATTGGTATTAGCTACTTCTGCTTCAGAGAAATTCATCAATAGTTTTAATTTTCAGTTAGATTCAGAAAACCCGGTGACAGGAGTTTATTTTTCTCCCACAGGATGGAAAACAAATCTAATTGTAATTAATCAATTACCAGTAATACCAGAAACTATTTGGTTAATAATTTTAGGCAAGGGAAAAACTCAAGAATTAGCTATATTAGAATTAGTTGATTTATCAGCAGAAAACCCTTTGAAAAATTTGGCACTAGAACAGGTTTCAATTTGGAAAACTAATTTAGAAATCAAACAAAATTTAACTAATGAGGAGATAGAATTAATTATGAATTTATCACCAGCTTATCTAAAATGGCGTGAAGATGTAAGGCAAGATGGACAAAATTAATTAATAATGGATAATGGATAATGGATAATGAAAATCATCTATAATTATCAATTTAAAAAGAGAGGTTTTAAAGCTAAATTCGATTAATTACAGCAGATTCCGAAGCTATGAAGTACATTTATTTTTCTTCTTTTCTCTTCCCTGTTCCTTGTTCCCTCAAACCTAAAGTTTTGTACCTAATAACAAAGGAAAACGCTGTATCAATTATCCATTATTCATTATTAAACGGTACAGTAGCCAATAGTCAGGATAAATTGTAGATTTGAAAGAATATAATTGGAACAATTATTCCTCAATTTCCCCCTTTTGTCTGTTAAAAATTATGACTTTTTTTGCTACCAGTAGCAAAAAAATGACACTTTTTTCGCACAAATAATGCCTCAAATATTTAGCCTATAAACTTTTGATATTTATTCATAAAGTCCTAATGACCCCCCCCAAAAAAATTTATCTATATCTTGAATTAAATAATCGAATAAAATATCGGCAGCTAATAAATTTCCTGCACTATTCCAATGAGGTTCCCGAAGTAAATATAAATGACGGGTCTTTTGTTCTTCTCTAAATTTATCTAACATATCTATATAAGGAATATTATTAGCCTCCAAAAAATCTCTCAAAATCTCTTGCTGACAAGTCAAATTATAAGACTCTGGTTTTAAATCATCATACTCAGCAAAAATCTCATCTAATAATTCATCATTAACTTGATATTCATCAGGATAAATAGCAACAACAAATTGAATATTCCGAGATTTTAATAACTCTTGCATTTCTAAAATACTATTAAATATATAGTTGATATTTTCATCCCGCTTACCCTCAAGTAAATCTTTAATCTTGCAAAACTTAAGCCGACTTTTTTCTACCCTGAGAAAAGCTTTCTGAGATAAAATTCCCGGTGACTTTTCCCTTTCAATAATTGGAGTTGATGCTAAATTTAAACTAGCAACTAGAGAACTACTTGGCAACTTGGCAGAATCCTGTTTAACCTTTTGTAATTCTTGGTAAACTTTATATTTTTGCTGGATAAACATTAGTAATCTAGACTTACCAATAATCGGATAACCAAAAATAATTAACTCGTCTTTATTATCTATATCTAGATATATACCATTAACAATAATTCGTTTCCTTTCCGGATCGGCATCCCGAAAATCATTACCTACAAAAAAACCTAAAACTACTAAGTCAGGATTATATTGCAACCCGTACTTTTTTAACATAGCTAATTGTTCCCCAGTATGAGTACCCGGATAGCCAACATTAATAACTTCTACCTGACTTTTACCATAAAAATTCTCAAACTTTTTCTCCAATAAAGCCGTATAATTTCCCTCCTTTCCACCAGCCCAATTAAATGAATCACTGACAACTAGCAAGCGAAATTTATCAGAGTCTTTTTGTAGAGGATAATCTCTATCATTAAAACCAAATTGATTATTACCATTAATATAAGGTCTGACTCTAAATCCTAAATCTGGGTCATATTGATACAGCCCTTTAAAGAAAAATGGTTCCCCAATAATCATAATAATTTCTACCAAAAATAGAGGTATAATTATCCAGGTAAATGTTAATAATAAAAAAGTTTTGATTTGTTTAGGTTGAATAAATTGAAAATAATTCCCCATAGCATGACAATTAAGTTATAAATCTGGCATAATATATAGCAATCATAAATGATTTGTGAAAAAAATTGTAGGGGTTTGGTCTCCAAACCCTGCTTGAGTTTGCTGAAAAAGTATTTTTAAATAGTAGGGAGGTTGTATGCAACGTCCCTACGGGAATAGGGGAGTAATTTTTTTGTCCTTGCTTACCCAAAATGCTCACTTTGTTGAGCGTTTTATACTGAAAATATATCACTTTTTTCGACATTAAAAAAACTAAAATCTTGATTGTTAAAGGTTTGAGATTTAATCAGCAAAACCCAAGTATAAATCAGGTTTGTATACCAAACCCCTACAATCAAATATAGCAAGATGATTTGAATTGTGAGATATTGAAAAGTTTTAGGGAACAGGGAACGCTTAACTGCGAACAGAAAAGAAGAAAAAAATGTATTTTCTAAGTATGATAAATCCTATATTCCATACTTTTAAGGAATATCTCAATTCTCACATCTGACTATTTAGGTTTGCTATAAAATATTAATAAAAATCACTAAAAATCTAAACTCTTTATTGTTAAAGGTTGGAGATTTAATCAGCAAGTCCTAAGTAGAAATGGGTTTTGGATACCAAACCCCTACTATCAAATATTACAACCTATTTAGGCTAGTTATAACATACTAATAAAAATGATTGAAACTGGAGCAAAGTTTCTTTGTTTGCCTACTGATAACTGATAACTAATAACTGAAATGACATTATCATCCATTACTAAACTACTGGGGCGATCGCCTCTAACAACCGAACTGTTAAACAAACTTCAACAATACCAATGCCTACAATTAAATGGAGCGCCTCGTTTACCTAAAGGTTTAATTACCTCAACCCTCGCTCAACAACAACAGCAAAATTTGTTTATTGTCACTGCCACCTTAGAAGAAGCAGGAAGGTGGGCAACTCAGTTAGAGGCCATAGGATGGCCAACAGTTCATTTTTATCCCACCTCAGAAGCATCGCCTTATGAAGCATCCCACTCAGAAGAAATGATTTGGGGACAAATGCAAGTATTGGCAGATTTAGTAAGTGGAAATGCCCCACAAAATCTAAGTAGTAATGGCAATAGTGACAATAAAACAAAAATAGCAATAGTAGCCACCGAGCGATCGCTCCAACCCCACCTCCCGACAGTTAAACAATTTCAACCTTATTGCCTCACCCTTACCCCTGGGATAAGCAGTAACTCCAAAACCTTTGATGAAAAACTCGCCCAGATGGGATACGAACGAGTACCATTAGTTGAAACCGAAGGTCAGTGGAGTCGGCGAGGCGATATTATAGATATATTTCCCGTCGCCTCAGAATTACCAGTCCGTCTCGAATGGTTTGGGGACGAACTAGAAAAAATTCGGGAATTTGACCCCTCGACTCAACGTTCCCTTGACAAAATTGCCAAAATAGTAATTACACCTACCAGTTTTAGTCAATGGGGATGGGGAAATGGCGTTGTTGAATACTGGGATGATTTGGCTGACAAGGAGACAGGTCAACAAGGGGATAGGGAGATTATGGTTTCTGAGGGGGCGACAAAATCATCCCGCAATTATGCAATGCCAGAAAATTTAGACTCAACAAGCAACTCAACATTTGCCTCCATTCTAGACTACCTCCCAGAAAATACCCTCATTGCCATAGACGAACCAGATCAATGTGCTGCTCATGGCGATCGCTGGTTTGAACTGGTAGAAGAAAACTGGCAACAACTCAACACCTCCAGAAAATTACCAAAAATTCATCGTATATTTGCCGACTCCCTAGCAGAAGTCGAACTATTCCCCAGACTATATTTATCCGAACTTACCAAAGAAACCAAGAGCGAAATTACCGCCGACCTTCCCTATACCCTCAACCTTGCCAGTCGTCCGCTACCAGTAATGCCACATCAATACGCCAAACTGGCAGAAAACCTGCGGGAACAAAGACAAAACAAATATTCCATATTTCTCATTTCCGCTCAACCATCCCGCTCCGTCGCGCTGCTCCAAGAACACGACTGTCCTGCCCAATTTATCCCCAACCCCCGCGACTACCCAGCGATTGATAGACTACAAATCCAACATACTCCAGTTGCCATCAAATATAGTGGTTTAGCAGAATTAGAAGGATTTATTCTACCCACATTCCGGTTAACTATCATCACCGACAGGGAATTTTACGGACAACATACCCTTGCTACTCCCACCTATATTCGCAAACGTCGTCAAGCTGCTTCCAAACAAGTAGACCCCAATAAACTGCGTCCCGGAGATTATGTAGTTCACCGTCAACATGGCATCGGTAAATTTGTCAAATTAGAAAGTCTAACTATTAATAATGAAACCCGTGACTATCTAGCAATTCAATATGCAGACGGTTTGCTCAGAGTTGCCGCCGATCAACTTAGTTCCCTGTCACGGTTGAGAAGTACCGATAAGAAAAAACCCCAACTCAACAAACTCACTGGCAAAACTTGGGAAAGTACCAAAAATAAAGTCCGTAAGTCAATCAAAAAATTAGCTGTTGACTTGCTGAAACTCTATGCTCAACGCGCTGAAAAAACAGGTTACAACTTTCCCCCCGACACACCGTGGCAAGAAGAAATGGAAGACTCATTTCCCTATCAACCTACTCCCGATCAGTTGAAAGCAACCCAGGATGTGAAAAGAGATATGGAAAGTGAACGAGCAATGGATCGTCTTGTTTGCGGTGATGTTGGTTTTGGCAAAACAGAAGTCGCTATCCGAGCAATTTTCAAAGCAGTCACCGCCGAAAAACAAGTAGCGTTTCTCGCCCCGACAACAGTTTTAACTCAACAACATTATCATACTCTCAAAGAACGTTTTGCACCTTACCCCATAGAAATAGGTTTACTCAACCGCTTCCGTACTGGCAACGAAAAAAAAGAAATTCAACGGCGGTTAGCAACAGGGGAATTAGATATTATTGTTGGTACTCACTCTATTTTAAGTAAGACGATCCAGTTTCGAGAATTAGGTTTGTTGGTAGTGGATGAGGAACAACGGTTTGGCGTAAACCAGAAGGAAAAAATTAAAGCACTCAAAGCTCAGGTAGATGTGCTAACACTGACTGCAACGCCAATTCCTCGAACATTATATATGGCATTATCAGGTATTCGGGAAATGAGTTTAATTACTACCCCACCGCCGTTGCGTCGCCCTATTAAAACTCATCTTGCGCCCTACGATCTGGAAACTGCTCGCACTGCCATTCGCCAAGAATTAAATCGTGGAGGTCAGGTATTTTATGTTGTACCACGGATTGAAGGTATTGAGGAATTAGCAGGAAAACTCCGAGAAATGATACCAGGAGCAAGAATTAATATCGGTCACGGACAAATGGATGCAGCAGAGTTGGAGTCAATTATGCTGACATTTAGTGCGGGTGAAGCTGACATTTTAGTTTGCACCACAATTATTGAATCTGGTTTAGATATCCCCCGCGTCAACACTATCTTAATCGAGGATGCTCACAAATTTGGTTTATCCCAATTGTATCAATTGCGGGGAAGAGTAGGTAGAGCAGGAGTACAAGCTCACGCCTGGTTATTTTATCCTACTACTGCTTCCGGTGCAATAGCGTTAACAGATGATGCTCAAAAACGACTGCGAGCAATTCAGGAATTTACCCAGTTAGGTTCTGGATATCAATTAGCAATGCGAGATTTAGAAATTCGGGGAGCAGGAGATATTTTGGGAGCAGAACAGTCTGGTCAAGTAAATACCATTGGGTTCGATCTCTATACAGAAATGTTAGAAGAGGCAATTCGGGAAATCAAAGGTCAGGAAATTCCGCAGGTTGATGATACTCAAATTGACTTAAGTTTAACTGCTTTCATTCCCGCCGACTATATTCTCGACTTAGATCAAAAAATGAGTGCGTATCGCTCAGTTGCTACTGCCAATAGTAGACAAGAATTAAGTCAAATAGAAACTGAATGGAGCGATCGCTACGGTGCAATTCCGAAAGCTGGTTTACAGTTATTAAGGATGATGCAATTAAAACAAATTGCTAAAAAAATCGGCTTTTCTCGAATTAAAGTAGAGGGTAAACAACACGTTGTTTTAGAAACACCAATGGAGGAACCTGCATGGAATTTATTAAAGGAGAAATTACCAGGTCATTTACAATCTCGTTTTGTCTTTAGTAAGGGTAAAGTAACAGTCAGAGGATTAGGTGTTTTAAGTGCAGATAAACAGTTAGAAAGTTTGATAGATTGGTTGAGTAAAATGGAAGGTGCTTTAGTCATAGATAATTGATAATCAATGATTGATAATTGATACATACAGCAGTTTGCGAAATTATGAGGTAAAGTTATTTTTATTCTTTTCTATTCCAGATTCCCTGTTCCCTAAAAAGTAGTAATATTGTTTTCCACGAATAAAATAGGATTGCTATAGAATGACTTTACCACATTTACATGGTATTAAGATGTAATTAATCACCAGAGGTTTTAAACCTCTCCTTTTCAATTGATAATTAGAGATAGTTTTCATTATCCATTAAATCATGCCATTTAGTAATTACAAAAATATTGCGACAGTCGCCCAAGAATTTCAAATTAAGTACATTTTATCAGATTTTATCAACGAACTTGAATTTTCTGTATCCCAATTTTTTCAAGAGGAACTAGAATTACTATTCACAGACGGTGTTGTTGATAATTCAGAAGATGCTATTTGTGAAAACCTAATTTATCCAGTCTTAAAAGAAGTCTGGAAAATGTATAGAAAAAAATTAACTCTTTGGAGTCATCAGACATTAATTTACGATGAAAATTTGTCTGGGCAACCAGATTATATAGTAGCAAAACGCCATCCTTTAACTACAGTTATTTTTGACAAACCATTTTTTTTAGTAGTAGAAGCCAAGCAAGATAAATTTACAGAAGGATGGGGTCAATGTTTAGTTGAATTAGTTGCAGTACAAAAAATTAACAAGGATTTAGAGCAAACAATTTTTGGTATTGTTTCTAACGGTCAAATTTGGCAGTTTGGGAAACTTAAAGGAGATATTTTTACCAGAAATATTGCTAGCTATAATATTGGAGATTTAGATAGATTATTTGCAGTTGTTAATTATCTTTTTCAGCAATGCTTATTAGAATTAGAAAAAAATTAAAATGGAGCATTAAATCATGCCATTTAGTAATTACCAAAATATTGAAGCAGTCGTCCCATAATTTCAAATTAAATATATTTATGCAAACTTTGTTAATGAAATTAAGTTTTCCGTGAATCAGAATTTTATAGATGAGTTAGATTTTACAATTTCTAATTTATCTGTATACAGTTCAGAATATGCTATTTGTGAAAGTTTAATCTTTCCAATTTTAAAAGAAGTCTGGAAATCCTATTATGACAAATTAATGCTTTGGAGTCATAAAACTTTAGCTTACAATGAAAAACTCTCAGGACAACCAGATTATATAGTGGCTAAACTTAGTCCTTTAGGCAGAATGATTTTTGGTAAACCCTATTTTTTAGTAGTAGAAGCAAAACAAGATAAATTTGAAGAAGGATGGGGTAAATGTTTGGCAGAATTAGTTACAGTACAGAAAATTAATAACAATTTAGAACAAACAATTTTTGGTATTGTTTGTAATGGTCAAGTTTGGCAGTTTAGCAAATTAAAAGGAGATATTTTTACCAGAAATATTAGCAGTTATAATATTGGAGATTTAGAGAGATTATTTGCCGTACTTAATTATGTATTTCAGCAATGTTTATTGCAGTTAGATAATGATTAAATAAATTTGATATAATAATGTGACATTGCCATTATGTCAGACAATATAAACTTAATTATTAATGAATTTTGACTTAAATCCTGATTGGAAAAAACTCACAGAAATTGATTGGAATTTTTCCGAAGCTAGAACCAATTATCTGACCCACGGACTCCATCCTTATCCGGCAAAATTTATTCCTCAAATTCCACATCAACTTATTCAAGAATTGTCTCAACCAGGAGAAACTGTTGCTGATATATTCTGTGGTAGTGGTACAACATTAGTTGAAGCACTCACTCTTAAACGTCATGCTATTGGTATTGATGCTAATCCCATTGCTTGTTTAATTAGTGAAGCAAAAACAACTCGCTTCAATGCAGAAGATAAAAAGTTATTAAACTCTCTTGTTAACCAAGTAGAAAATCTATCTCAGTCAATATATATTAATGCTGAATCTACCCTTTTCAATACAGAAAAATTTATCTCATTAGCTTTTCGCCCCGACGATCAAGCAATATCATTTTGGTTTGAACCTTTTGTTGTTGAAGAACTCGCAGAAATACTTGATTGGTGTCAGCAACTACCCACAAAATCTAGTCAAAAAGTTGCTTTTACAGCCTTTTCTTCTATTGTGGTTACTGTCTCTAAACAAGACTCAGATACCCGGTACACTCGCAGGCAAAAAAATATTTTTCCAGGAGATACTAGCAAACGTTTTGCTAAAGCTTTAAAACAAGCGATCGCTTCAGTTTCTGAATTTACAAATCAAGTTGAAGCTAATGTAAAATGTCAAGTTTATCATAGTAACTTACTAACAAAACCTGATATTGGAGATGTAGATTTAGTCGTTTGTTCTCCTCCCTATCCTAATGCTTATAGTTATCACCTTTACCATCGCAATCGGATGATCTGGTTAGGTATGAATCAACCCCAGTTTAAACAAGAAGAAATAGGTAGTCATCGCAAATATAGTAGTAAAAGTTCTAAAGGTGCGACAATAGAAACATTCCGTTCAGAAATGGCAACTATTTTTGAGTGGTTAGGAGAACATTTAAAATTTAACAGATATGCTTGTTTTGTTGTAGGAGATTCTTTGATTAAAGGTGAAAAAATCAGTAATGTCGATCTAATCTCTGAGGTAGCTAAAGATTATGGTTTCTCTGAAATCAAACGTATTGATAGACAAATGCAAGATAGAAAAAAATCTTTTAATCCAGCTATTGGTAGAATTAAAACAGAACAAATTATTATTCTAAAAAATTCTGGAAAACCATTGTTTAAGTGTCAAATTAAACCATATATTCAACCCTTTGAACGAAAATTAGCATTATCTGAACTAACTACACTTACAGGTTCTGAACCTTATGCTTTAACTACAGAAAAAGAAGCATTATACTTTGAAGTTTTCTCTAATTTACCAGCCAATATTTTAGCGAGTAAATTATCTTATTGGGAATCAGTGATTCAGGAGGATAAAACATACATTACCACCCAAGTAAGACGAGAAGCTACTGTTAATACTGCTCATCAAGAATTAGAAGAAATTTCTAAAAATGTACCATTCGATCTATCGATACCTTTTCCAAAACGGCGCTGTTTAAGATATGGAACTCATGGCATACATGAATACCGAGGCAAATTTTTTCCCCAACTTGTTCGGAGTTTAATTAATATTGCTAAAGTACCAGAAAAAGCAATTATTGCTGACCCAATGAGTGGTAGTGGTACGACTTTAGTAGAAGCAGTTTTAGGAGGTTATCATGGAGTGGGGTTAGATATGAATCCTCTCTCGGTATTAATAGGAAATACTAAGTGCCATCTCTTGTCAATTCCACCTGATAAACTTTTAGAAAGTTATCAAAAATTAGTCAATAGTCTCAGCAAATTAAAAACTACAAAATCCTCAGCTAAACTACATTACCTTTCTACTTTACCAAGAGAAAATCAAGTCTATCTGAATCGTTGGTTTGCTAAGGATGTTTTAGCAGAACTTGACAAAATTATGATTTTGATAAAATCGGTGGAAAATAATACTATGCAAAATTTCATGCAACTTTCTCTGAGTAATATTATTCGGAAAGTTTCTTGGCAAAAAGAAACCGATCTCAGAGTCCGAAAAGAAATAATTAATACTGCAAATATTCAGCCAAAACAAGAGTTTTTAAATGAGCTAGAAAATTCAGTTAAAACTGTTCTATCTTTCCTCTATCAAAATCAAGATTCACAGCTAGGAACTTTTGATATTCAAGGTTGTGATGCTAGAAAACTAACCACTACTTGGCAAACTTTAATAGGTAAGGTAGATGTGGTAATTACCTCTCCTCCCTATGCGACAGCGCTGCCTTATTTAGATACCGATCGCTTGAGTTTATGTTATTTGAATTTGTTGTCGCGATCGCAACACCGCAAACAAGATTTAAAAATGATTGGCAACCGAGAAATAACAGAAAAACAACGGCGAGATTATTGGGAATATTTTCAGCAGAAAAAAGCACTTTTACCTCAATCTGTAATTTCGTTAATTGAAAAAATAGACAGATTAAATACTCAGTCAAATGCTGGTTTTAGAAGACGAAATTTAGCTGCTTTATTGGCAAAGTATTTTTTTGATATGCGAGAAGTTTTTCAGGAGATATTACAACTTTTAAAACCAGGAGCTTTTGCTTATCTTGTCATTGGTAATAATCATACAATTGCTGGTGGGGAAAGAGTTGAAATTGAAACAGCAAAATTATTAGTAGATATTGGAGAAATGGTAGGTTTGGAAATAGTAGAACAAATTGAGATGGAGATGTTAACTTCGCGGGATATTTTCAAGAAAAATGCTGTTACATCTGAGGTTATTTTACCATTCTTTCGCCCCACCTAATATCATGTCCGGTTGAATACTTAGGGTTTGCGTATGGAAAGTCTTTTTGCTGGGGTAGGAGACAGGAGACAGGAGACAGGAGACAGGAGAAATGGGAACGAGCGAGGAAGTTAGGAGTAAGAATTGTCCCTAAATTTTTCTGCCCAACTATGCGCCTAAAATACTAACTTTTTGAGCGTTTTAGACGTGATACCAGGTACTTTTTAAAGGCCCCAAAAAGCCTAAAATCTTCATATGTCAATGCTTTTAGATTTAATCAGCAAGCCCTACTTATTATTAAGATAGTAGGGGAGCGGGGGAGTAGGGAAAATAGAAATATTTACTGTTTAAGCAAGAGGATAAGTTTTTTCATCACGCTCTTATCCCCACATGATATAACTATAACTAAACTCTAAAATTAATGACTTAACTAATCCTCTTTATTCCCTACTTTTTGTTTGATTATTTCCCACATTGAGCGAGTCACTCCTGACTTGGGTAAACCCTCTCCTCCATCCTTCTCAGGAGCAGTAAAATCTCTTACCTGAAATACAAGTGGGAAATTTTTAGTAGCTCCATTAATACCACTGAGAAACAAATTGTGATACTTTGGTAAATCCTTAGCAAATCCTTCAATTGTCTTTTTATCAGCTAAACCACAATCAATCACTTTATCTATATCTTTTTGGTTAACCATTCGCGTCATAATTAAGTTGTCTAAAAGACGAAATACTGAATCCGGTAAAGCTCCTGGTGTGTTGGTGACAAAAAACAAATTCATGCCTAAATGTCGGATTAGAGGAATTAATTCATCAATATATTCTGCATCCATATACATATGAGCTTCCTCAAAAAAGATAGAAGGATATATGGGAATTTGTACTTTTTGAGAATCAAATGCTTGATACTGCTTATTGCATATTGACTTGAGTTGGTCAATAACTAGAGTAACCACAACTTTTTGTATACTTGAAGCTAAACCACCTAGATCAAAAACAATAATTCCAGCGTTATTTTTGAGGTCATTTAAACTTTGAGGTTCACTAGAATTTATATTTTCTAGACCGCGTGCCATTCTATAAAGAATGCTTCTTAGAGAAACAACTTCAGTTGTTGGTTGCTGATTATTTTTAATAATTTTATCCTCTTCCTTTGCTTCGTCTTCTGTGCAAAAAAGATCGTAGCTTATTAAATTACTAATACCCCGATCATATGCACCTAGCATTTGTTGATTTGTTCCTACTACATCCTGACTTTGTAATAATATAAACTCTAGGTCAGGAATCCTATTAACTCGCATCCTATCTTCAATAACTCCAGGTAAATTAGCTCTAACAGCATTATCAGTAGCAGGAGTATTAAACAGAGATAGTTGTTCAAATACTTTAAAAAGACTAGGAATTGGTATCTGATCCAGTCGGAACTTGAAATTTTCAGTAGGGCGAAGTATTTTAGTCTTTGGTAGAGAAGAATATTCTCCATTTATATCAAAAACAATTGAAGGCATACCCAATTTAGTTTGTAAATGGATAATTCCCTTTGTAATATGAGATTTACCACCACCTTTCATTCCTGTGATTAAATTAACTTTTTCAAATCCACTTGCGTCAACATTTATAGGATGTTTTTTATAATCTCCTAAAAATAAATTTAATCCAGGAAAAGATTTAATAATATGTTTTGTTAAAAATTCAGGATTAATTGGAAAAATATCAACATTTCTTGTTACTACCTTACCCTCTGGTTCTTTCCACTCTCCTTTTTGGATAGAAGCACGAACTATAAATTCTGCTACTAAAAACTCATCAATAACTTCCTTTGGTTCATTATAAGAACGCTTTATCTCTTTAGCATGAGCAGTTGTTACTAACCGAAATAAAGCTTTACTATCTGCTTGTGGATAACTAGCAATTCCTTTTGAAATAATTTGAGCAATTAAACCCTTTTCAGAATCTTTAGGTGGTAATTTATTTTGAGAAAAGACTTTTTCTCGCAAAAAAATAACATCACCTACATCAAAATCCCTATGTTGAGGATAAAAAACTATACTACCTTCACTTCCCGTTAGTTCCAGAAGTTGTGCCGACTGAACAGCTAATTCATTTGATAAATTAGACTGAGGAGCTTCTTCATCAACCTCTTTTTCTATATCTAATTCTGGAGCTTCAAAACTTATAGGTTTAGGCAAAGGAGGAGTTTGATTATTGTCACTATTTGGATTTTTTTTGTTGTTTGATTTCTTTTCAGTTACCATAATTTTTTATGAGTTTTTATTACTATTTTCCTGATGCTCCAAAAGGTTGAAATAAAATATCCATAGATGGTTGGAATTGTGGTTTTGAGCCTAATTTTACTGTAGCTTGAGCCAAAATATTTTGGAAATCCTGAAATAAAAAGCAACTATTTTGATGCGCTTCGATCAATGGTTTTGGATATCCACCATAAATTCGGCAATAGTTATAAACATCATTAATTACTTCATCTGTAGTCATACCCCGGCAATTATGTAAGTCTACCCTAAAAGTCATGCTAGTCGGACTAAACCCAAACTTAGCTGCATACATTTCACTAGCTTTTGTCACTCTAATTCTATTCTTTCCACCTGCTTTCTGAGCTTTTCTCCTTTCATCTTGCAAAAGTTTCTTGATAGGAACATACCCAATAAAATCAGCACCATAAGCTTCTGTTAAAAATTTTTGAATAGGAATTCCTGCTACAGTTATTGTTGTTTTTTTGCTAATAGCAACAACATCTATAAGATTTTTATTACATTCATCTAACAAATTTTTTACATAAGAATCTGGTGTATCAAAAGCTCTAGGTGTTATAGCTCCATCTATTAAAAGAATTCCACCCCCATATTTTTTCAAAATACCTACCGCCTCAGCTTGAATAACTCGCTCCACAAAGTTACGGAAGCGATCTTGAGTTTGATCTGCTGTTTCTGTGAAACTAGACCTTTCTGTTAAAAAAGGCTCTTCCTCTATAACCTTGACATAAAACTCAGGTTCTCCTAAATACTTACCCATCTGGTGTAAAACTTCTAACTTGTTTGTATTGTCAATAGCTATAGCTCCGGTATTATAGCGAAGTACAATTATGCTACCTTCAGATGTGTAAAAACAGGCAGTACCTCTAACAGCAAAAACAATGCCACCTTTAGCCAGACTACCTAAATTCACCACTCCAGCATCAACAGCAATAATTGGTGGTGGATGTCTCCTTTTGGGTTTTCCCATACGGGTAGCTTTGACTGAACTAGACAAAGCTATATTATCTTCTGAACTATACCGATCTGCTAATTTATCTGACTCATCTATCAGTTCATCTGGCTTCATATTACGTTCTTGGTACAGCAGAATGTCCCCACGATGATTAGCCAGAGTTTCCCAAGAAAGTTCAACTAAACCCTTGATGGTTAGATTTTCACGATTAGCAAATTTCATAAGAGTATATTTTGGCAACTTTTGTAAACTATACCATATACCCTAAATATTCTCAAAACTCAAAATCCTGAATAATAAGCTGTAGAAAGTTTCCTTGAAAATAATCCGACATCTACTTCTATACTATTGGCAAGAATTTGAGGTTATCGCAACCACTAATATCATGTCTCATTAAATAACTGTAATAAAAAATCTTTCCCCAACCTGGTAGGGATGTTTCGCATTTTTGTTATACAACGTCCCTACATTGCGGTTAATTAATGTTACTTGATATAACTTATTTCTGCCATCCTGCGATAGCAACAGAATCTTTTTTCCACATATTCGCACCCTTACCATTAATATAGAATCCGGGTAATTAGTTATCGGATCGCGCTCCAAATCAGGAGACACGGTAACGCGGTGACGAGGAGAAAGAAAGACAGGATTTGAATAGCATGATTTTTTCAATTCGTATTCACATATAACATTTGTCTTAACACGAAGTAATTAGTGCGATAACTGTATAACCGGATTTTATATAACAGATATAGCAACCGCCTTGGCGGCGCGCGACAATTAGTGCGAGCATCTTGCTCGCGTAATAAATCATCATAATTACCTGGTTTCCTAACTATAACTATAGTGGCGAATTCTATACATCCAACTGCGGGTGACTCTCCTTATCACCAAACAATTTTTTCAACCAATGGAGAAAATTATCAATGTAAGTAAACCACACAGGTACCACCACTAATGTTAACAATGTGGAAGTAGTTAACCCACCAATAACAGCGATCGCCATCGGACTTCTTTCTGCTCCTCCTGCACCTAATTCGAGAGCAATAGGCAACATTCCAGCAATAGTAGAAAATGTGGTCATTAAAATTGGTCGCAAGCGAGAAAGACCAGCTTCCCGCACTGCATGAAACTGAGCCATTCCTTGTTTTTCATTTGCTAAGGAAGAGTCTACTAACAAAATCGCATTTTTTGTCACCAAACCCATCAACAATACAATTCCAATTAGAGCAAACAAACCCAATTCTTTCTGCATTATCATCAACCCTAATAATGCACCACCAATAGATAACGGTAACGCTACTAAAATCACCATTGGGTAAAGGAAGTTATTGTATAGCAACACTAAAATTGCATAAATACATAATACTGCTAAACCTAGCGCACCCAAAAACCCATTAAATATATCCATCATAATTTTGGCACTACCATCAGACTGTTCGCTAACATCAGGTGGCAGTGGGTTCATTGCTGGTAAAGATTTCACTGCTGTTAGTGCATCTCCCAGAGAAATACCCTGTAAATTTGCCTCAAAGGAAACTTGACGAAAACGGTTAAAACGGTTAATTTCCGCAGGTCCGCTACCAATAGTAATTTCCGCCACCGCTGATAATGGTACTAAGCCACCATTTTGACTAGGAATGCGTAAATTTTTAATCGCATCTAAATCATTCCTATATTCCTCTGCTAACTGTACCCGAATCGGAATTTGACGATCTGCTAGATCGAACTTAGCTAAATTAGT
>JBFRWR010000411.1:0-4080 GCA_051439685.1 Trichodesmium sp. | reverse complement strand
TTTTTTCCCTATTCTATTTCACCGAAATTCTGACTCCTGATTCCGCGCCTCCGCGCCTCCGCGCCTCCGCGCCTCCTGTCTCCTGTCTCCTGTCTCCTGTCTCCTGTCTCCTAATCCTCACTTTTGCTCATATTCCAAATGGGTTCTATAGAACCCCTAAGCGGATCTATAAAATTAGCTGGAGAGATGGAGAGATGGAGAGATGGAGAGATGGAGAGATGGAGAGATGGGGAGATGGGGAGATGGGGAGATGAGGGCTATTTTTATACTTTTTTCCCTATTCTATTTCGGGAAATTCTAACTCCTGTCTCCTGTCTCCTGTCTCCTGTCTCCTAATCCTCACTTTTGCTCATATTCCAAATGGGTTCTATATAATTATCATTTATACTGACTAATGTACGGGTGATTTCTTTCCGAATTTTGTCTCAAACATATTTGCCTAGCATACCCATGAAGGGAAATTACCAAAATAATTGGGTTTAGAGCAAGGCATTTTAAGGCGAAATGTTTTTGGAGCGTTGCTCTAATCGCCTTTAGAAAAACAACTTCTGACTTTTGACTTCTGACTTCTGACTTCGTTAATATACCCGCCGACATAATATCCATCTTAACTCTAGAGGTGGTTTCGCCTTTGCTAGAGGAAATACATCCCTACCCGTCGCCCAACTTTCAAACCAACTTGTGGGAGGCCAAGCTGCTTCCGGTAGATGCTGACGTTCATATTCTATAACTAACTCATTAGAAACGATCGCTAAGGGTAAACCTTCCATTGCTGTTATCAACTCGTCAAAAGTAAATAAACTAGACCAACATAACTGTGCCATCTCTCGGACTAACTCATCAGGTACATATTCACCTACAGTTAAAAATATATTGAATAAAAGTAAACCACCAGAACAAATAACGTCAGACATTTTTGCCAAAAATAACCGTAAGTCATCTACATCCCGAAAATGAGATACTACCTCCGTGGCGATCGCCAACTGATAAAAAGCTGGCCGTAACCTTGTTAGTGGATCGAGAATATTTCCCTCTATCACATTCATGGATAAATTTTCTGTAGCGATCGCTGCTTGTAGCTGTTCAATAAAAGCAGGAGTTAATTCTAGAATATCCAGATAATGACCATCTCGTGCCAGAGGTAAAGCATTCCTACCTGTTCCTCCACCAACATCTAGTATTTTTAAAGGAGAATTTTTACCAAATTCTGCCACAGTTGCTAAGACTTTAGCATCAGGGTAGGAACCAAATAAAGGAGGCTTTCGTGTATTTACCCAAGACTTGTATTGTTCTTCTAAAGTTAGAGTACGAAGATTTACTTGACAAGCGATACCTTTTTGTGGAGGTTTAACTAACTCATATTGAACAACCAGCATGGAAATTGTAGTTTTATTAAACCCCTCTGTCAATTTCCTTTGAATAATTTGACGTAATTGTAGTTGTCTTTCTCTAGGCATTGGTCTACCCAGATGAGAAAAGAGATTCTCTACAATATTCGTATAATAGTCAAGCATACCAGGCAGACAAGGAAGCACCAACTCGCCACGACCTGAAATATAGCTATCTAGCTTATATAAAATAGCTTTTTTGAGAATAGCTGGAGAAGTTACAAGTGGCAATTGGTTGCTTATTTGTAATGTCTGTTCCTGGTTCATTAGCAAATTATAGCTTGATTAATTGTTAAGATAGTGCATTTTCAGTTCAGCAATTAACAATTAATAATTACCTCTCACTTTTAGGGATAGGATTAATACTCTAGGAAAAAATTTTCTTTTTTTTCCCTTTAAAAGGGTAAGCTTTAAACCCGAATATTTAATTATTAATTATTCATTATTAATTATTGATTATTCGGTAACTTATACCAAATTAATATTAAATTGCATAGAATTAAATTTTAATATGAGTTTACTATATCTCAAGATAGGTAACTTAATTAATTCATAATTCTATGCAGCTTTACATAAAATTGGTATTAATCATTGTTAATTTTAACTTTTAACTTCTGACTTCTGACTCGATTAATTAGTACCTGTAAAAATTATTTCTGGAAACTTCGACTGAGCTTCCGAGAGAGGTCTTCTTCTGCCCTCTTCTTGCCAATAGTTAATTATTTCAGTAGCCTTATTTAGAAGATCGACCCGATCTACTTCTGAAATCCAATGCTTGGCTTCCATTTCTTCTCTTAATTGTTCCCAAGCATCATTCCGAGGCCAGAAAAAGTAACAAGTTAAAGGACTGGTCCCATTTCCTACCACTTGATCCACGGCAAGTGCTACATTATCGTCTAACCAGACTACTTTTAGTATAAATTTGGACAATTTACCTCCTGAGCCAATTTTAGGCTAATTTTCAAACTTTATACACACAAAATTTCATTTTACCATAAAAATTTGATAATGAATAAAGCAATTTTAGTTTTCGATATTGATGGTGTAATTCGAGATGTGGGTGGTTCTTACCGAAGGGCGATCGCGGATACGGTAGAACATTGTACCTATGGCGCATTTTGTCCCACTTTAGCGGATATTGACGAGCTTAAATCTGAGGGTGTTTGGAATAATGATTGGGAAGCTTCGCGAGAGTTAGTTTATCGGTATTTGGAAAAGCAAGGTCAAAAACGGGAGGATGTAGATTTAGATTATCAAAAGTTAGTAGCTTTTTTTCAATCTCGTTATCGGGGTGTAGATGAGGATAACTGGAATGGTTATATTTGCTCGGAACCTTTGTTAGTAAGTTCTAATTATTTTCAGGAGTTGACAGCAGCAGGATTTTCTTGGGGATTTTTTAGTGGAGCAATGCGAGCAGAAATTGCTTATGTTTTAGAGGGAAAGTTGGGTTTGAATTTCCCCGTAGTTGTAGCAATGGAGGATGTGCCGGGAAAACCCGATCCAACCGGGTTGTTTAGAGTAGTGGAACAGTTGGAAAAACAACATGGTTTACCTGAAAATCTACCTGTTATCTATGCTGGGGATACAGTGGGAGATATGTATACGGTGAAGAATGCTCTAAAACAAATGCCATCAAGAACTTGGGTTGGTGTGGGTGTATTGCCACCCCATGTGCAGGAAAATAAGGAAAGACAAGATGCTTATATTGGTAAATTATTGGCAGCAGGAGCAAAAGTCGTTGTGAATAACATTGAAGAGTTGTCTGCGGAGGCGATCGCTAATTACAAGCTTTTTGATAACTATTCTTCTTTCAATGATATACCTCTAGTTTCAGCTAGAGGAGTAAACTATAAAAAATTGTGTGATTTATTAGCAGGAGGAAATTGGAAAGAAGCAGATAAGGAAACTGAGCGCTGTATGTTGAAAGTTGCAAGACGAGATCAGGAAGGTTGGCTGAGAATAGAAGATATAGATAATTTTCCTTGTGAAGACCTCTGTATTATTAATCAACTCTGGGTAAAATATAGTAATGGTAAATTTGGCTTTTCTGTGCAAAAGCGAATTTATCAGAGTGTGGGTGGTACGAAGGATTATGATAAGCAAATATGGGAAGCTTTCTGTAATAAAGTTGGGTGGAATCAAAGAGGAAAATGGTTGTACTGGGATAACTTAACTTTTAGTCTCGACACAGATTTCATTGGACACTTACCTGTAGGAATACGTCCACAGTGGGTTCGTGATTACAGTATCAAGTCTTTTCTAGTCCAGAAATTTTTAGAGTGTAACATATAGCTGTTTCAGGCATCTGACATTCAGTTATCAGTTTTTTATAACCTAATTTATTGGTCATCAGATACCAGTCCTTCCCCCTTTCTAAGATAGAAATTATTGTCATTGCTAGGCGGTTATGGAAACAGTTAACCTCTATGATTTACCATTAATGAGCGCCGAAGCAATCTCTTCTATAGAACCCCTAACAGTATCTTTGCAAAAGTGAGGATTAGGAGACAGCTATACTGGAGACAGGAGACAGGAGGCGCGGAATCAGGAGTCAGGAGTCAGGAGTCAGGAGTCAGAATTTCGGTGAAATAGAATAGGGAAAAAAGTATAAAAATAGCCCCAATCTCCCCATATCCCCATATCCCCATATCCCCATATCCCCGTCCCCCGATCTCTCCAGCTAATTTTATAG
>JBFRWR010000410.1:0-9031 GCA_051439685.1 Trichodesmium sp. | reverse complement strand
GTATAGCTATTTGTTTATTGGAAGGTTTAGAACTCAAAGAAGCCTACTTACAAGGAATAGAAAATATCAAAAAAATCTACTCAGAAGAGAAGTATGCAGGAGAAATACATCGTTTTCGTAAAGTATTCGGTGGAGAAGTTCAAAATATACCTCTAACACAAATTCATGCTGGTGGTTATGTACTAGATACATTAGAAGCTTCTTTGTGGTGTTTATTAAATACAAACTCTTTTCCAGAGGCAGTATTAAAAGCAGTCAATTTAGGAGAAGATACAGATACAACTGGAGCAGTAACAGGTGGTTTAGCAGGAATTTATTATGGTATAGAAAATATGCCAAAAGAGTGGATAGAAGTTATTGCTAGAAAAGATGATATAGTCAATTTAGCAGCTCGTTTAGAAACTGTTATTTCAGAGTAGGGAGTAGGGAGTAGTTATGATTTAGGAGGAACAGAGAATTACAATTCAACTAGGAGTTTTTAGGATTCATAAGTCAGAATGAATAGCTTCGATGCTATTTCTTAGTTGATAACTTATCTTAATTAGTTAAAGAAAAATTTTGTGTAAAGTCTTTTTATTGCACTGATTATTCGTAACATTCTTTTTTCAAATTGGTATAGCAATCAGGAATGAAATGAATAGCTTCGATGCTATTTCTTAGTTGATAACTTATCTTAATTAGTTAAAGGAAAATTTTGTGTAAAGTCTTTTTATTACACTGATTATTCGTAACATTCTTTTTTCAAATTGGTATAGCAATCAGGAATGAGATGTGAGAATTTTTATGATAGTTAGTTTTAGCTGAAAACCTTAAAAATTATTACTCCTGACTCCTGTAGGGGCGAATTCCTGCGGAATGCTGCGCAAACGCGATTCGCCCCTACCACCAAAATATTACAACTTAAATATGATTTCTATATAATACCATTTCTCAAAAAAAATTCTACATTTGATTGAATTAGGAGAGTTAGAAAGAAGTAAAAATAAGAATAATTAATGCTAAATTACTTCAAAGAAACAAGAAAGTAATTACCTTAGTTTAATTATTTAATAACTGAAGTTTTATCCAAGTATAGTGTTAATCCATGGGAATTGGTATAATTCAGTAGGAGGTACTGATAACTGATCATTGAAACGATCTAGTATAAGCTGAATATTAATTGCTAAATACTTACAAATTCATCTAAAAATTGACAAAATAAATGACAAAAATAGCCTTATTTGGAACAAGTGCAGATCCTCCAACAGCCGGACATCAAACGATTATTAAATGGCTTTCTCAAAACTTCGATAAAGTAGTAGTTTGGGCATCAGATAATCCCTTTAAATCCCATCAAACATCCCTAGAACAACGTTCGACAATGTTATCAATTTTGATTGAAAATATTAACTCAAATCAAAACAATATGTCTCTACATCAAGAATTAAGTCGTCGTCGTACTCTAGAAACCGTTGAACTTGCCAGCAAGAAATGGGATGATGCAGAATTCACCTTAGTAGTAGGTTCAGATTTAGTCAAACAATTACCAAGTTGGTATCAAATAGAAGAACTTTTACAAAAAGTAGAATTATTAATAGTACCTCGAAAAGGTATTACAACAGAAGAGATAGATTTACAGAAATTAAGGGAACTAAGTACAGGAGTAAAAATAGCTTCTTTAGAAGTTCCGAATGTTTCCTCATCCGTCTATCGCGAACAAGGAGACGAAATGACTATTACGCCTCCTATTAAAGATTATATATATCGGCAAAAGTTATATCAATGGCAGAAAGCGACTACAGAAAAAGTGTAAATAGTAAAGCAGACTTTAAGGTAGGTGTAGATAATGTAATTTTTTCCGTTGATACTCAACAAAACCGCCTCTTAGTTTTGTTGGTAATGCGACAAAAAGAACCATTTATTAACTACTGGAGTTTACCAGGTACATTAGTAATAAAAGGTGAATCTTTAGAAGCAGCAGCATACAGAATATTGGCAGAAAAAATTAGGGTAAAAAATCTATATTTAGAACAATTATATACTTTTGGCAGTCCTGGTCGTGACCCCAGGGAATTTAGTTGTAATTCTAGATATCTATCGGTCAGTTATTTTGCCTTAGTTAGATTTGAAGAAGCAGAATTAATTGCTAATGAGGTGACAAGTATTAGTTGGTATCCTGTTGATAAAATTCCTCAGTTAGCATTTGACCATCAAAAAATTATTGAGTATGGATATTCTAGATTACGCAATAAAGTTGAGTATAGTCCTATTGCTTTTGATGTTTTACCGGAAGAGTTTACTTTGGGAGAATTGTATCAACTTTATGCAACTATTTTAGGAGACAATTTTTCAGATTATTCTAATTTTCGTGCCAGACTATTAAAGTTAGGATTCTTATCTGATACTGGGGTAAAAACATCACGAGGAGCTGGTAGACCTGCTAGTCTTTATCGGTTTGATTCAAAAGCATTTGCTTTAGTAAAAGATAAACCTTTAATGTTTATTTGATAAGGCTTTAGTATTTTTAGGTTTAGGTCGAACAAAAAGCAAGTTTTTCAGTCGATAAATCTAAAAAAGTTAGGATTAGTTATTGGTTAATTTGCAGTAATAAAGTTTGAGTAGTCCAAGTCGGACATCCACAACCAAAAAAGTCATAATCTTCCGTCCAAATTGCTGCGGGTAAAGCTAATGCTAGGGCAACTGTTTCCCAATCATTAGGATCTCTAGGAATACGCTTTCTTGCTTCTGTTTCAAATGACTGATAATCAGATAAAGGAACAGTGGTAATTCTATTATTAATTAGTTCTAGAGCTACTTCTAATTGAAATTGTCCCTGTTCTTGAGTTAAGTAAACTTTATTAACTATTATGGAAACCCGCTTTTGTAATTCGTATTCAGCTTCATTTTTCATCTTTTCAGCTAAAAATAATTCTAAGTTTGGCAAATTAATTAAATCTACTCCCCGGTTTCTGAGCAGTTCAGCAACTAAGATATTTGTATCAACAACTAGACGCATTATTTATCATCCTCAACTGCATTCATAAACATTGATACATATTCTTCTTCTGTTAATCCCATTTTAGCTAATCTTTGTTCCATTATTCTGTCAAGTTCTTCTGCCGCTTTATTGGCTGCTTTGTAATCTAGTTTACTACGCAGTTCTGCTATTCTTTCTTCTGTTAATCCCGTGGGATGTAATGTTTTTTTCACAATTCTGTCAAGTTCTTCTTTAGCTTTTTTTGCGGTTTCGTCATCGCCTACTGGATAATAATAACCGATAGTTTTCCCTTCATGCTCTATAGAAATAAGTTCTTTTTGAGCTAATAAAAATTTTTTTTCTAAGTCGTTGAATTTAACGTTTTTCATAATCCTTTTGGCTGTATTTTAGATTAAAGAATGTCTAAACTATTAATTATTATATCTAATCTAGCATTTCCCAAGAAGCGTGAGGTACAGATATTGATAATTCAATTTTATCAGTGCGAGCATCTTGCTCGCGCAGGTGTATTTCACTAGGGTTAAATCTTCTATATAACATTATTTCCAACTGGAATCAATAATTAACTTAGTGTAAACTCTGTAAAATGCTGTACATTGGGTGGATGAAAACCTAAGACAATTTGACTTTTAGGAATACCTACTCTCAATAGATTGGAGCTATTCCATCATCTCGACTACATTGATTAAAAACTTTTTCCTTACTTTGGCTAATGAATAAAAAAAGTCTGACTTTAACCGGATTATTTTTAACAACTTTTCTCCTAATAACAATCAACTTATTTTCTGCTCAGGATGCTGAAAGTAAAATACCAACTCCCTTATCTCTTGGCTTCCAAATTATTAGTAACTCTCCCGGAACAACTCTTTATCAAAAAAACTTAGATTATGTACAAGTCATTGATTTAAGTAAAAGTGCAAAAGTTAGTTTTATCTATGGAAAAATTACAGAGTTAGGTAATCAAAAAGGAGCTTACGGAGGTAACGATCCACAATTTGAACGTCAGACAATATCACAAGGATGGTCTAACTTATATTTAGAAAATTCAAGTTTATTTTCTATCACTAATGGTCAATTTTTTAGAAACGATGAAAATACCTCTACAGAATTAGCATTTCCAGTAAAATCAGATGGAATTATTGTTAGTGATGGTTATGCAGGAGAAATAGAATTTCCCGATGAAAAGTTAATGCTAGAAGTCTGGAATAATAGAGCATTAATTACTAAGTTTCAGCCAAATAATTTTCAATTATCAACAGCTCCTAATTTTATTGTTGGTTTGCAGGAAAATGCAGATAAAGGAGTTGAAGATAAAACAGGTAGAACCTTTATTGGAGTTAAAGATAAAGATGGCGATCGCCTGAATGAAACTATTTTGATTTTTACTTCTAAAGAAGCGACTCAACTCCACGCAACTAAAGTCTTGAAACATTTCGGTGCTACTCAAGTAATAATGTTAGATGGTGGAGGTTCTACCCAATTAATTTCTCAGGGAAATATTTATATAGATTCACCAAGAACTATACCTCAAATGATTGCTATTTTTAGTGGAGAGGTTTAAGTAATTTATCTGAATCAGAATATTTGATAATTTAGCCATCAACGGTTTATATTTCCACAATTATTAATTGTTAATTGTTAATTGTTAATTGTTAATATTACCCATTTACTGCCGATGGTTGCTCCTCAATCGCAATTCTGGGAAAACTAGGTAAGTCTATTGCTGATAGTGATACATATTGTTTTTTTGGAGCTTCTAATAGCACTTCTTCCTCTTCTTCCTCAAGAGATTCAGGTTCAAATACAAGTGGCTTCATAGTTGGTAAATCTAGTTTACTATTTACTTGACTACTTTTTGTAATTTGTTCCGCATCTTGCTTTTCTTCCTCTAAAACTTCAGGAGAATCTTCTGCTTTTATTTCAGTTTCAGTGTCTTTTTCTAGTTCAGGTTGATACTCAAAAACATTCCACTTTCCTGTAGATATATTCCATGATATCCGTTCCCTTTGAATCTCTGTCTGTGTTTTCTCTTCTAGAATATTTGCTTTTTCAGATTCTACTATCACATTATTTTCTGGGAACATTTCTAATTCTTCAGATTGACTTTCTTCTGGAACTAAATCTTTATCTAGAATTACATATTCTGATGCTTCTGTCTCTTCTAAAATATCTTTTTGCGAGACTTCTTCTAATTCATAATCTATAACTTCAGCTATTCTTTGAAATGAGGGTAAACTAGGATTTAATTTACTGTCATTGACCTCCGCAAACAAATTATCTTCAGAAGTATTTTCTGCTTCTCCAGATACTTTTTGCTGTGCTTTAATAGGTTGAGGTAAATCTAATTTATCTCCCTCGTTCAAACTTGTCTGGGTAACAATTTTTTCTTTCTTCGGAATCAAAGATTCTGCTTTTTTTTGATTCTTTTGTGGTGGTGTCCAAGGTTTAACTGGTTCAGAGTGAATTAGAGGTAATATTTTTGTGTTAGCTCCAACAAAAGGATGCTCTTGTTTCGGAACTTCAGGTGTAGAATTTACCTGGGATGCTTGAATTGGAGATGCTTTAGTTAGTGTTTCTTGTGGTTCATACTCCATATCCATAGCCATTTTTCCTGGCATTTCTAAACACCTTTCCAAAGCAGCTTTAAACTGAAGAGTTTGCTGTTGCTGACGATTTAATCTTGCTCGTAATTCCCGGCAATTATTTTCCAATTCTTTCAAATAATAACTTTGTTGGGTGTAAGATTGTTTTGTTAAAGCACATTCTCTCTCCATTTGTGCCTGCTGTTGTTGACCTTCTTCCCACTTATCAGTTAACGACTCTACTAAAATTTCTTGACGCTGAATGACTTGGTTACACAATTCTAATTTATAGAAAAGACGAGTTACCTGTTGCTGAGTTTTGGCTAATTCTTGAGTTCTTTCTTCTAATATCCTCTCTTGATTTTCGAGGACGCTCTGACATTCTTCTAAAGCTGTTTCTAACTCTGCAACTCTATTAACCAGTTCATAATTACACTGATGTAGTTCTTCCATCAGACTTACAGACTCTACTGATTCACTAGATTTTTCCGTGGGAACTTCCTGGGACTTTCTTAAAAATTGAGGTTGAGCTGTTAAATCTTTGGCCTCTGATGAATCCATCTCTACTACTGGAATTGAATCTACACTAATTGCATTGGGAAAGTTAACTGTTTCCCAATCATTATCTTCTGAAGATTGATGTGATTCTGAGGCGAGATGTGGTCTAATTTTGTCCACATAATGATCATTACTATTTTTGTCCAGTTTTTGGTAATTGACTGGATCATTATTTTCTGGTAAGTGCTGGTTTCCAGGAAGTTCCGCTTCTGGCATTGCTTTCACCTAGAGTCTTAGAGATTGCCTTATTTTTTCTATCCTCATCTTAATGTTATCATCCCAGACCGTCAACTCTAATTTATATAGAAGCCCAAAAAATTCTTTTTAATTAATAGAATTGCAGGATTTTTTAATTTATCAAAATAATTAGGGTTTGCTGAAAAAGTATGAGTGGTAGGAGTAGGAGTCAGGAGTCAACCCACTCCCACCCCTCCCTGGAGGGCACGGCTGTTTCAAAGTATCGCAAGTTAACGACTGAAGGAGAATGGAAGATTAGAGGAGAGGAAAATAAGGAAATTTACCAACATTTGCCGATTTTTCAGGCAATAAGCCTCCCTTTTGCTCTGACTAAAATGGTGAAAAGTTAATTTTTAATCCCTCCGTCTCCGTGTCTCCGCGTCCCCGCGTCCCCGTGTCTATCGAGAATGAAACAGCCCTATATATATATTAGGGGGGAGCTAGGAGGGGAAGTTAGGAAGAATGGGCAATGAGTGAGAAGTTCGTCGGTAGAATTATCCCTTGATTTTTCTGTGATAGTCAGCCTCAAATCCTAACTTTTTCAGCTTTTTAGACCGAAAACCTTGCACTTTTCCCAGACCCAAAAAGGGACTTCTGACTTAGTTAAGGCCATTATTTTTATTTCTTTGTAATTGTGA
The DNA here is from genome assembly GCA_051439685.1 of Trichodesmium sp. GTDB lineage: Bacteria > Cyanobacteriota > Cyanobacteriia > Cyanobacteriales > Microcoleaceae > Trichodesmium. Next base: position 2,039 of record JBFRWR010000410.1, on the reverse strand, counting down.
AATACAATGGAAATCTAGAGAAATAATTAATAATTGATTGAAGCTAATCTTTCAAGGACTTTTTCTATGGCTTTAAATTTTAGATTTGCTGTTGCTAGTGACTTACATATTGCAGTCCCTCATACTATTTCTGAACAAGCACATCGTTTTCATTTAGTAGAGGTTAGTATTCCTGCTTTAGAATTGGTACTGGAAAATTTAAGTAAGTTAGATATTGATTTTTTACTAATACCGGGAGATTTAACTCAAGATGGTGAACCAGAAAATCATACTTGGTTAAGTAAAAAATTAGCAACACTTCCCTACCCAGTCTATGTAATTCCTGGTAATCACGATGTACCAGTAAAATTTGCCAATGATTATTCTATTGCTTCAGCAGATTTTCCAACTTATTATAACCATTGTGGATATGATTATCAGGAAAGATTATTTTATACAAAACAAGTATTACCTGAAGTCCGTATAATTGGGCTTAATTCTAATCAGTTTGATAATTCAGGAAAGCAAAAATATACTGGTGGTTTAGAGACAGAACAATTAGATTGGTTGCAAGAAGTTTTAAATACTGCTGAAGAAGAGTTAGTGATGGTGATGATACATCATAATGTAATTGAACATTTGCCAGACCAATATAATAATCCTCTTGGTCGTCGTTATATGTTAGAAAATAGGTTGGCATTATTAGATATTCTCAAATCTAAAGGAGTAAAACTTATCTTTACAGGTCATCTTCATGTTCAAGATGTTGCTGAATATCAAGGAATTTATGAAATTACAACTGGTTCTTTAGTAACTTATCCCCATCCTTATCGAATTATTGATTTTATGACTAACTCTGATGGTAAACAGTCTTTAAAAATTGAGACTCATCGAGTTAATTCTTTGCCTGACTTACCTAATTTGGCTAATCTTTCTCGCGACTGGATCGGCGATCGCTCTTTTTATTTTATGTCTAAACTTTTAACTAATCCTCCTTTAAATTTTTCTCCTGAAGTTGCTGAAAAACTTGCTCCTAGTTTACGTTATTTTTGGGCTGATATTGCTGCTGGAGATGCGCAATTAGACTTTCCTGATTTTCCTCCTAATGCTCGACGCTATTTTCAAAGTTTTAGTGCAACTCAAACTATTGATAATAATGCAACTTTATTACTCTAATAAAATCAAGTTTCTAGCAATCCTCTTTGAGTCGTGTGAAAAATTTTAATGGATTTTAGGGAACAGGAAACAGACAAAAGTTTCAGTTTTTTTATTTACTTTTTGATTACCCGCAACCTATAGGATTGTCATTGGAAATGCGGAAACCTAGTTCTCTATTAAAAAGGGAACATTTAACTGGGAATTAGGGAAAAGTAAAGAAGGGAAAACAGCATTTTATACTAGCTTTCCACAAGGATTAGTGGGAACTTAAAGATAAGATATTTTATGAGGAAAAACTCTATCTAGATTTACATCTGATTTAAAAATTCTATATCTATAGCAATCCTCTAATATATTCGTGGTAAAAATCCTACTAATTTTTAGGCAACAGGGAACAGAAAACAGTTAACAGGTAAGAGTTTCAGTTTTTTTATTTACTTTTGAGTTGTCACAACCTATTTAGGATTGCTATCTTTTTTGATAAATGTTTGATATAAATATCTAGGGGAGTTTTTAGGAGTCAGGAGTCAGAAGTCAGGAGTCAGAATAAATAGCTTCAATACGATTTCTTAGTCCGTCAATCATCTTTTTTGTCAAAAGTACATCTCCTTTAAAATCTTTTATCAAGTCTCATTATTTAGGCCGAAGAAATCAGCTATCTTTAACTTCATCTAAAGATGACTTATACTGTGCAGCAAAGAAATAAATTGGGCGGGTAAAAAAACTTATAGCCCACCTTCCGCACGTCAATTTGTAACATTAAAAGTAGTATAAAAATCAGTAGCTTGGTAGGTATTTATACTATCTGACTTCTACACTATGACCTTTCTCAGGAGTCAGATGATCAGGAAAATATTCAGCATAAATACTCACTTAGTTACTCCTATTGACCAATATAATTG